>JACQSP010000154.1 GCA_016205905.1 Candidatus Woesearchaeota archaeon | reverse complement strand
CGAAGGTGACAGGGGGACTTGCCCCATACGGGGATGTCACCTCTGCGAAAATTTCATACGAATTTTGAAGATGCTAAACAAATACAAATTTATTAAAGGTTAAAATTAGTAAATTATTAATTGAGTTTAACATCAAATTGGTTTTGTTGGGATTATCGCACAGGCTTCCATTCTTTAATAAGGGATTTCTTAAACAAAAAGCACCAGATTCCATTTACTGTCCAATGCCACCATAGCTTAAGATAGCCGACTTGGCGGTATCGCCGCGCAGATTCATGCGCAACTAAATCTGTATCCTTAATTCTTGCAGCTTTTGAAAGCCTTCTGAATAAATCTATGTCTTCAGCAACAAACATCTGCTCATTAAAACCTTTAATTTTGTCAAATATCTGCTTTTTCACAACCATACACCCGCCTCTGGAGATATGTATGCCAATTGCTGACAATATTTTTAACCAGAAATTATTCACTGCAAAAAACAGATTATCGAATACGGTTGCCTCTTTTGGGTCAATCATAATATAAGTTACAAGAGCGCTGAAATAATCCTGCGCCTTGAAAACCTTGACTATATTTGAGAGGAAATGCTGATCATAAAGAATCATATCTGCGTCGAGAAATATCAATATATCGCCAACAGCAACTTTTGCGCCGGTATTCCTCTGTTTTGATGCGTTTTTCTCATTTGTTCTTATAAAATCCAGCCTTTTAAAGCGGTGCCTGAATTTATTCACAACCTGTTCTGTTGCGTCAGTTGAGCCGCAGTCAACAACAATAACTTCAAAATTTGTGTAAAATTGGTTTTTTAAAGTATTAAGAAGCTTGTTTATGTATTTTTCCTCATTCAAAGTTGGAATAATGATAGATAACATTTTGTTAGGTATTGTGTTTGATTTCATTAATAAATTTAATTATTTCTTTGCTTAACTGGATTGGCGCCCTTAAGGTGACAAGATGGTCAACACCAGTTAATATTACTTCCCTTTTTACGTTAAGATTATGTGTTAGCTGCCCGTATGAATCCTTAAGCTGGTCCATATCGTGCTCGCCATAGACCAATAATACTGGTTTTTTAATTTTATTAAGATAAGGTATTAATTTGATGTTCAGCATACTTTCAATTGTCCAGCCATACGCTACTTTTGGTGTTCCAATCATATCCAATAAAAACACTTTAATTCGCCCTGCTTTATGATGGTTATAATAATGGATTAATGGATATTTTCTTCTGCTGAAAATCATGCCAAAAATTCCAAGGAAATAAACAAATAATATTTTTAAGATTGGCCTAAACGGCTCTGCCAAAGGATGAATAAAAACAGAAACCATTTTTCTTAAGGGCGTGCCTATTAATACTATTGCTTTTGAATTTGTTTTTCCGACAATTTCATTATGCAAACAAATCAAAGCACCTAAACACTGCCCGACAAAAATATAATTTTTAATATTTTCATGCTTTAAAACCTGCCAGACATAATCTCCTTGGTTTTCTATTGTGTAACATTTCCTGCCAATTACTTTTTGTGAATTACCATGGCCAAGAAGGTCTATTATAATAAAAGGATAACCCTGCTCGAACATATAATTCATATGTCCGTTCCATACTGTATGGTTTCCCGTCAACCCATGCTGAAAAACAATAAACAGTTTTTTATTGGTTTTAGATTTAGTTGAAAGTTTAAGCTTATTCGTAAGTTCAGATTTATTTGTTGTATTTTTAAGTTCAGATTTCTTTGTTGTTCCTCTAAATATCATATAAAACAGCTTATATCCCTGCGATGTTGTGAAATATTTTTCTTCAATTGTGTTTATTTTTGTCTTCATTTTGAGTTTGCTGTGAGTTTATTTTGTATTTTGTATTTGTTTAGTTCCAAGGCGAAGCCACCCGTCTTATGAAAAAAAGGTAAAAGGTAAGAAGTAGGAGGTAAGAGGGAACAACTACAATGTTATCATCGTACCTCTTACCTCAAACCTCTTACTTCTTATCTTTATTTATGATTAACCAACTCCAAAAATTTGCTGCACCACAGCATTGAATCATCGCATAAATAAAAAGGTGTTGTGTATACTGTGCCATCTGCATTATACACTTCAAGGAAGTTTTTATGAGTTTTTATTAATTCTTTGTACTTATTAAGACATTGATTTAGATATATATTAAATAGTTTTCTGTCTGCCATTGCAATAACATCCAAATAACACAAGCCAAGATGCATCCAAATGGTGTTGCCCTCGTAATTTCTTGCAAATAAAGAAGGAAGAAATAAGAATCTGCCATAGTTTGCATTTGAAAAGTATTTTAAAGGAAATGGCTGGTCTAGCTTGTTTTCCTGTATTGCTTTTATTGAGCTCTTCGCCATTTCTTTGTCTTCAGACGCACAATCAAATATGCCGCACCAATAAGGAAATACATTTGCATCTCCTGTTGGAATATCATTATCGAGGTCGTCTTTAAAATATCCCTCTTTTTGATATCTTCCTTTTTTCATATTATTTTTATCATTTTCATGCCAAAAATGCTTTTTTATAAGTGCAGGATAATCAAACTTTTTGAAGGAGTTTTCCAGCCTTAACTTATCTGCTTCCCTGCTTATCATCGCCAGCATACAGTTGTCATAACAGCTTGAATTCCTTATTGCATGGTCTTTTATTGACGAGAAATATCCTTTTCGGACAAGCCCTGTGTTTTTGTCGACAATGATTTCAAAATATCTTTTAATTTCTTTCTCTAAAAATTGTTTGTATTCAAGAACAAGCGCTTTGTTATTTGTAATCTTTTTATCTTTTGCTATTCTTAATGAATACAGCAAAAAAGCCAAACTGTCCGGAGCAATATTGAAATAATCTGCGCATTTGCCACTAACACTCTTATCATTAGCATATTTGCCGTCAATAGACTTATCTTGAGCACATTTGCCATTTTTTGTTATTGTTCTGGTTATTGTAGTGGTTATTTTGGTGCTTGTAGTAGTTATTTTGGTTATTGTAGTCGTTATTTTGCCATGTTCAGCGTATGTTTTTAGCGCAAATGCAAGTGTGGATTCTACTTCCTTTTTATATCCTAAAGTTAATAATGAGTTAATACACATACCGAAATCTCTGATGTAAAAACAAGCGAAATTACCTGCGCTGGCCTGAAAAAATTCACCATTAAAACAATTCTTTATAATTTGACAACATATTTCTTTTTCATTGCCAAGATAGGTTTTAATGGATTTAATGCCTTTCAATCTTCTTTTGAACATGAAAAATGCTTCTTGTATCATTTCAGTTATTTTATGGAGAATGTATATTTAAATTTAATCAATGGGTAGATAACTACTTCAAATTCTGTCGTAGCATTATAGACAGCAGAGATTAATATACTCTTTAATTCATTTTATATACTACCTATAAGCACAGAGTAAATTTTTAATAAATGTTAAGGAAGAATCATGTGCAATAAAATGACCTGCAAATACTGTAAATTTAAAGCAATAACAAAAGTAAGAGATGCTGTTTATCAGAATAGATGTTACTGCCCTGTTTGTTTGAGAGAGCAAAAAGAGTGATTTTGTTCAAGTTTATTTAGATGATTTATTTTGGTTTAACTATTTATTCGATGTTTAGTAAGTTCATTGTGAGCTGATTGTCAATTCTTAGAAGATTTGGAGTTACCAAATAGGTAACCAAAAAAGAAACATTTAAATAGTAGTTACTCCATTGGTATCCAAATGACACAAGAAATACCTAAATATGTATTAAGGGCTTATGCCTTGTTATATACAAAATATGGAACAGAGAATAGATTCACACAAGATACTTTAAACTGGGTAGTTAGCTCCTCTATGAGAAAAAAGATTTTTTCAGTATTATTAAATTCTGGATGGATTGTAAAAACTTCAAAAAGAGAATACATGTGTAATGACCCCAAAACAATATTTTCATCTTTGTTTTTGTTTAAAATCCCTGAAATATTAAAAACCTCAAAAAAAAAGTATTATTTTTGCAAAATGAGTGCTGTGGAGATATGGACTGATTTTTCCTATATACAAAGAAGCTGGGAGCATAGCCCTTATTTTATTTATATTAACAAAGAAGATTTAAATTATTGGAAAGGGTTTTTGTCAAAGTTTAATATGCCTTTTTTTATTGAAGAAGGCAGTTTCATTGGTGAATTTGTAATATTAATGCCAAGGAAAAGATTAATCTGTACAACATATAATCATTTTCCTGTTGAGAAATTATCTTCTTGTGTTAAGTTTTGTAAGAATAACTCTTTGTTTGAATATCCATTAGCTTATTTAAAAGAAAAATTCAAATTAAAGATAAATGTGAAAAAAGAATTGATACAACAAGTGAAAGAGGCAATTTAAAATGCTCGAACTAAGAGAAAAAGAAATATTGCTGACATTAGAAAAGATAAAATCATGCGAGTTTGTGATTATTGGCGGTTATGCAGTAAATACATATACTCAGCCAAGGTTTTCAGTTGATTGTGATATTGTTGTTAAAAATAAAGAGGAAGCATTAAAAATAAAGCAGTTATTAATGAAAGAAGGATATGCACAAAAAGAAGTAAATCTTAACATACCATATGCTAGTGATTTTTTGTGTATGATAAAAAGAGTGGATGATTTTTCAGTTCCGTTTGACATAATGATTGGGAGTGTAATTGACAGAAATACGAAAAGCAGATTTATGGCAGCATTAATCTTTGAAAATTCTGAAATAAAAAAGTTAAAAGGAAAAATAAATCCAATTGAGATAGAACTAAAAATAGCAAAACCAGAGATTTTAATGATAATGAAACTTGCTGCCAGCAGAACCTCTGATTTAAGGGATATATTTATGCTATTAGAAGGGAATATTGAGTTAGAACGCTGCTTATTGATGATTAAAGAGTATAATCTTAAAGCTAGCTTTGAAAAGTTTAGAGAATTTGTAAATAGTAAAAGCTTTAAAGATAATCTTCATGGTGTTTTTGGCAAGATTGATGAGAAAGTATTTAATAAAATATTAAGAAAAATCAATAATATTGTTCTTTTAGAATAAGTAATGTATAAGTAGATTATGAGTACTGAAATTAATAATCTATAAACGGACCAGGTGAGATTCGAACTCACGATCTACAACTCTCTTCAACTCAATGAAACTTAAAACATAGTCTCAAAGCATTTAGGAGGCTGTCGCCTTATCCAAGCTAGGCCACTGGTCCAGATGCCATAATTATAATGGATATACACATGAAAATAATTAGTAGTATAAATAGCTTTTTAAGAATTCTAATCCAAAAGTTATAAATATATGTTGTGACAGTAAATATAATCATATAGATAGTACAAAACAGATTAAAGTAAGTAAATTATATATATTAATAATTGAATGTCATCAAAATGTGAGGTACGAACATGAAAAAACTGTTATCTTTAACATTTGTAGTGTTAGTTATAATTTTCTTAGTAGGATTAGCAGGCTGTGCAAAATCGAAAGTGAAGCCAGAAACTATCCAAACAACAGAAACAACACCTGATGCCCAACTTGTGAAAGAACTGCCAGAAACACAGCAAACATCTGATGCAACAAAAGATATAAAGGAAATAGAGCAGGATGTTAATAATCAAGACCTCGATAATCTTGATAAGAATTTGGATGAATTGAGCTGGTAGAAAGAGAAGGAAAAGGTAATCTAAATGTTTTATTATGCCTGTTGGTGCTAAGAGTTAATTTTTTTAAAGTGAAATTTAATTTCTGATAGAAGCATCAACTTCACGATGATAAAGAGGATGGGCAGCTATATATCCGGCTTGTTCTGGTGTCGGGTTTGTTAATATGTTCTCCAGCCGTCTTAAAACATGAATTCTGCCAGTTAAATCCAAACGTTCATCTGCCATTAAGTTAAGCCTGTTAGGATCTAATCTTCTTATCGCGTCTACTAAACCATCCTGCAAATGGTTACTAGATTTACTTAAAGAAACAATTTCTGGCGAGTAATCAGGAAAAATTATTTGTATGTGGCCAATATACATTCCCTTTCTCCACTCAACCATCACGTCAATTGGTGTAGGATGAATATAAGGATGCATAGAAATTAATGATTTCAAAAAATGTTTTGCTACATTTTCCCAATTAGGCTGTATCATGTTGTCACATTTAAATTATACAAAAATAAAAAATTAATAAAAAACAAAAATTTTAAACTGTTCTTTTTCTGTTTTCTTTCTTTCTCCAGAATACAGCATGTTTGCTTGGCCTTAATTTCTCTGCGCCAATGCCTTTATGGCGTAATCCTCTGCTCTTCTTTTCTGCAGATGTTAATCCTCTAAAGACTCTTGCCCTATTCTGCGGCTCACAAATCCAATTAATATGAGGATCGCTTTTAATTACAGGATGATTCTTGTCAACCAGAATAACCTCATACCAATAGTATTCACCGTCCTGAGCAACCCAATAGCTGTTTAAGACTTCGCAGTTAACATAATGCTTTGCTGCCCTTTGCTCAGCAACAACCTGATAATTTATCTTGACGTCTTTTCTTCTTGTGTAAGTTTTAGGCCTTCTGCCACCTGCTGGCTTTGCCCTCATTCTTCCCCCTCTTGGCAAACGCTGCCTTACAATAATAAAGCCCGGCTTTGCTTTATAACCAAGAGATCTTGCCCTGTCAAGCCTTGTAGGATATTCCAATCTGATTGTAGCTGGCTCTCTTCTCCATAAGAAAATTCTTCGTTTATAAATGTCTCCTAAAGAAGATTCTGGCTTTTTCCAAATTTGCCTAATATATTTGTACATTGACATATTTCCACTTCCGTTGTTTTGAATACTTGTTTGTAGTTAGTCGTAGGTCGTTTGTCGTGTACTGCCAGCGGTTTGTTTGTCGTTCATTAAACAACTAACAAACAACGACTTACGACTAACGACCAACGACTAACCAGTTAATCTTAGATTCAGGCAAGTGACTACCCACATCTCTATAATACTGTTGAATAAAGGATGTATTTAAAAAGTTAACGAAAATTTGCGATAAATTATATTAAAAAGATATAAAAAGAAAATTATATATATAAGTAAAGACTATGGGTAAACTAATTATTATATAAATACTATTTAGGGGATAAATTTATTAAAAATAGTAACAGGGAAAAGGGTGTTAAGAGGTAGATTTAAAGGGAGAGGTGTCGGTTATGAAAAACAAATTGTTTCTTCTTTTTCTGTTAATTATAGGGCTGTTTGTTGCTCTTACGGTTAATGTCAGCGCTGTATATGGAGAAACAGGTGATTCAGGCACATTAACAGATACCACAGACACATTTAATGTCCAAATTGACACTGTTGTTAATGATATTTACCCAACCCAAACAGCGAAGTTTTTGATAACTATCAATAACCCCTTAACACAGGAAGATGAATTTAAATTTAATTTTGGGGCAATACCTAAATGGAGCTTTACTACTGATCCTGCGTCTTATCTTTCAGGAGTTAATGTTGGAGCTGGCAAAACAATAACATTTCCTTTATCCATAACGCCAAGCAGCGATGCATTAGGTTTTGGCCTTCAAAACTTCAAAGTCACATTCAACTCGAAAAAAACAGGCGCTTCCAAAGAAGCATCATTTATGATATTCTACAGAAATCCAACGCCGCCTGCTACTAAATACCAGCCAACTGTTGCATTTAATTTTGATATTCCTGAAAAGATTGATCCTAGGCAGCCAGTTACATTAAAGGTTTTGCTGGATAATAAAAATCCTCTTGCTCTTCCTGATGTTTTAATAACAATAAGAAGCGATTTATACAATATAGACAGAATAGTGCCTCTTGCTTCACTTGAGAAAAAAACCGAATTGTTTACTGTCAATTATAATCCCACACAGCCGCCAAAAGAAGATACAATCATAGTCAAGGTAAAAGTTGGGGATGTTGAATTTACACCAGCAACTAAACAAATTGAAATTATTGAATACACAGATATACCTGAGAAAAAGGATGAAACCAGCTCTTTCTTTAAATGGGTATTAAGCTATACTTATACAAATAATGGAAATGTAAAAGAGACAAAAGAAGTTAAGGTTCCAAGTTCCCTGTTTATGCTTCCTTTTATGAAAACATCGCCGAAAGCAGCGCTGGTTAAAGACGAGAATGGAAGAGCTTTTTCATGGAACATTGAATTAGCACCTCAGGAATCAAAGACTGTTTTAGTAACCAAAAATTACAGGCCATTGATTTACATAATTTTGCTTATAATTATTGGAACTGTTTTATATTATATATTCAGAAGCCCTATTGTGATTAAAAAAGAAACAAAGATAATGAATGTTGATAATCAGGGTATATCTGATGTCAAAGTTCTACTGCACCTAAAAAACAGAACCAATAAATCAGTTGAAGATGTGAAACTTGTTGACAGAATACCTCAAATGGGCATGCTTGACACAGAGTTTTCAGTCGGCACACTGCATCCATCTAAAGTAATAAAGCACGAGCACAAAGGCACTATTATCAGATGGGACATATCTACATTAGAGCCATTCGAGGAAAGAATAATATCTTATACACTTCAGTCAAAATTAAAGATTATCGGCGGGTTTTCATTGCCTCAGGCAGTTGTTAAATTCAAAGGCAAAGGAGAAAGTGTGAAGAGGACTCTGTCGAATAAGATTACGGCGAAGTAGAATAGTAAATGCATATTTTTATTAGTTGATTATTATAAAAATTTAGGCAGAATCCCACAAATTTCAAAAAAATCATTACATTCTCATTTTTTCATGCAAGAAATTCATAAGTGATCTAAATGTTCTGTGTTTTGCTCTTCTTTTCGATAAGAGATACCAGTTTTCTGGAGAGAAGTGGACATTCATATCGCTAATCCTTCCTACTGGATATCTAGTGGTGTTCAGTTGCCGTTTATATTTTCTGAGACTAAACCCTTCAATTTTTGCCATTTGAGGTGTGAATATCAACGGATACATATATGTCTTCAGAATACAAAAACCATCATCAGTGAGAAGAACTCCTAATTTCTGAAGCATTTCTTTTCCACCATTTTGATGAAGGCGCTCGATTGCTTCTGAACTTCGATTCAGTGCGACATCAGCATAAATTGCTTCTTCTTCAAAAACCCCTAAAGCTATAATAGCGGAATATTTTTTGTCGTGAGGTAAATCCATGAAATCTCCTTTACTAACGCCGGCATTAGCAGGTGTATGATACATGTCAATCCCTTCTGCTTTTATTCCTCTTGCTTGAAATTCTCGTACTAAGCTACCTCCAGCACAGCCAATTTCGAGGACATCTTTACCTTGAAGCATCTCTTCTAAGTTCGGAAAAAGATAGAAGATTTTATCTTTTTCCTCGCCTCTTACACTAGCTTGTACATAGAGATAAGTGTATTCTCTAGAAGAAGCTACTTTAAGCGGTTCCATTTGAGCAACTGTCGGTAAATCACCTGTAATAGTTTCGATAGTCATTGTAATAGTTAAAATTGGGACTAGTATTTAAAGCTTTTTATTGTTACTACCCAACAGAAGTGTTTGAGTTATGTAACGTTCCCCTCTTTACTTCAAACTCTACTTGAAGGATTACAACTCTTTGATTTGAAATAAATGAATTCCCCAAAAACCATTGATTTCTGATTAACACAGAAATTCCAGTTGAAGTTCTAAAACTATCTAGGTAGTAGATTACTGTTTATGTATACTAAAAGTGCAAAATAATCGAACATTATTGCGGTGGACTTTAATATATGATAAAGGACATTAATTTTTAAAAATTGATTTTGAAAATAAAATAGAAAGACAAGAACTTTTATAATTTTATCTTTGATATTGTTTTAAATCACAAGTTTTACGAGTCCAAGCAGGTTCTTCATGATGTCCCCACTTTAATCTTTCAGTCAATAAACATTCATTTTTCGTGTATGCTCCACTTTGTGCTTTTGACCATCCACATTTTTCAGTTCTTTCATTAAATGCAATAGCATATTGCGCTTCAGTATATTGAGCACAACAAGCAGCTATACAAAGTGCAGCCCAAGCTTTTTCAGGCAATGCATGATGATCTCTCCAAAAAGCTGAATTAGCGTCATCTGTTATCAAAATTAATTCAGATAAAGTTAAAAGTTCTTTTTCAGGCAATGTTTCAGGTGAAGAAAGAGGGGTTATAAAATACCTTCTTACCCATGGTTGGGTTCTATCTTCACTTAATTTTCCATCAACTGATAAAATTAATTGTTCTATCTGATATAAACTTGAAGCCTGTTCATCGGTTAAACCAATACCTCTTAATCTTCTTGTAAACTCTTGACCATAAACATCTTCAGGTAAACAAGAGCGATATACTAATTCAGAGGTCATTATATTATTAATTGCTCCAGATTTTGCCTGTGCTTTTAATATTTCTTGTTGATTTGCTTGCTTTCGCAATATTCTATCAACTGCAGAATCAATATCTATACCCATTTCTCCAAGAATATTTAATCCTTGTCCCCCAACTTGCTCAAAAATAATTCTTTTTCTTTCTTCAATATCAGTCATTTTACGAGTTAGAAAAGAGGACAGATTTAAAAAGGTTTTGAAATGTTACTATGTTACAATGAATAGTGTAGAAATAACTACCTTGATGTCTTAAAGAAAATTGTTTATATAATTATATGTGGAAACCTCTGTTTTCCTTTTAACTCTGCGTTTTCTAACTTTGACTTCACCTTTGTATACAAACCTGAGATTCACCACAAAATATAAAAACACACATCGAAAACAGACATTATACCCCCGCATAGCTCAATGGTAGAGCGTTCGGCTGTAGATGGTGCTTTGATGCGCAAATCTGTTAATTTGCTGATATGAAAAGTACCCAGCCAATACCGAAAGGTTGGCGGTTCGAGTCCGCCTGCGGGGATTCTTTTTTAATAAATTATTTAAAGAGAAAAAATTGAATGATTAACAGTATAAAAAGATATAAGAGCGAATATAATTAAAACTATCGTATTTGTTTAGTTTTAAATGGAAGCTCCATTAGTTCACTATGATAAAACTGTTATTCGTTCTCGTTATTCGTCATTCGTAACTAAGAACGAAAAACGAATAACGTATTAATGAACGAATAACTAATAATTATTCATGAGACGGTGGCTGCGCCCACAAACTGATTGAGGTGGGAAAAAGAATTGAGAGCAAGAAATAAGAGTTCAGCTAAACAAATACAAACTATCGAGTGAGAAACATATATTAAAGGTGGTATTGATGAAAGTTTCAGTTGATAAAAACGCCTGCATTGGGTGCGGTGCCTGCGCTGCAATCTGCCCTGAATATTTTGAGATGGGGGACGACACAAAGGCAGATGTAAAAAAAGGCAAAGAAAAGGTTGCAAAGGCAGACGAGAAAAAAGTAAAAGAAGCAGCAGATGGATGCCCTGTTAACGCGATAAAATTACAGTAAATCTGTGGTTCAAATTGTTGTGCTGATGCTTAATCAATTAAGATTAAATGACGATGATGTTTAAGCGGATAAACGGAGAGTGAAATTATGGCCGGTAAATCAGGTAAACAAAAAGAAGATACTAAACCAGTAAAGATGAACGAGAATACTAACATGGTGAAGGTTAACAAGAATATGACATTTGCTGATGTTCTAACTAAATATCCTGAATCATGGGAAGTTATGCAAAACTGCGGCTTGCACTGTATTGGCTGCCACGGCGCTGCTTTTGAAACAATTGAGCAGGGCAGCTTGATGCACGGCATGAGCGAAAAAGACGTTGATAAAATGGTTGGGGAGATTAACGAGAAGATTGGCGGTTTAGGAAGCACAAACCAAAAAAAGAGTAGAGGAAAAAAGTAAGAGATTAAAGATTTCTCACGATTCTTCTTAAATTTTTTATTTCTTCTTGTAT
>JACQSP010000145.1 GCA_016205905.1 Candidatus Woesearchaeota archaeon | reverse complement strand
TATGTTGCAAACACACTAAATTTTAATAATAACTTTTTATGTGTTTGCAACATTGAACGAACTGAACAATATTGATAAATAGTTTCAGTTCGTTAGCTATTCGCGGACTTTAACAAAATTAATACAAATATTAAAGTCCGCCACTATAGCAGAGTTTATCATAGGTTTTCGCTTCCTTTCATGTCTAACGAGATATAAAAGCAAAGCTGACAAATTGGAGGTAGACTTTTTATCCAATAAACTTTATAAATAACTATTATACAACTAACTTTTGCGATGGTTAACCATAAAACATTAACCACAAAACAAAAGAAAAAAAGCAAGGAGTAATATAAAATAAGGAAGTAATATAAAAGAAGGAAGTAATATAAAAGAAGGAAATAATAACTTAGAAGAAACTAATATAACAGAAAGAAATGATAAATTAAAAGGAATAATGGAAATGAAGAAAATAACAGAAAAGAAAGAAGCGAAACATAATGCTCATTCATTCCTGTCTATTCAGGATGCTATGAAACAAGGCAGCGGCAGTGTTGCAATTAGAGGTTGGATTCATCGTGAAAGAGGAAGCTCTAACATCAAGTTTATTGTTCTAAGGGATTCTTCAAATATTATACAATGCGTTATTGAAAAAGCTGTTGTTGGCGAGGAAAAATTTAAGATTGCAGATAAACTGCAGATAGAGGCATCACTTGAAGTATTTGGTGACATTAAAGAGGATAAACGAGCGCCAACAGGATATGAAGTCCACGTCAAAGAGGTTGTTGTTGTCGGAGAGTGCGATACATTTCCAATTACAAAAGACCAAGGCACTGAGTTTCTCGCAGATAACAGGCACCTGTGGCTAAGAAGCAGAAAAATGACTGCAATCCTTAAAGTAAGAAGCACTGTTTTTGGCGCTATTCATGAATATTTCAGAGGCCAAGGATTTTATGAATATCAAAGTCCAATGTTTCAATCTGTGCAATGTGAAGGCGGCTCAACATTGTTTGAAGTCGATTATTTCAAGCAGAAAGGTGTTTTTCTTGCGCAAACATGGCAACTCTATGCAGAGCCTGCAATCTTTGGTTTAGAAAAGATTTACACTATCGCGCCGTCTTTCAGAGCCGAGAAATCAAAAACATCTCGTCATCTAACAGAATATTGGCATGCTGAAATGGAATTTGCATGGTCAACATTTGATGAAATTATTAATCATGGTGAAAAAGTTATCAAACATGTAATTAAAAAAGTATTAGAAACAAACAAACCCGAGCTTGAAATATTAGGAAGAGATATAACTAAATTAGAGCCAAGCCTGAATAAGCCATTTGTCAGGATAACATACGACGAAGCATTAAAAATTCTGAAAGAGAAATCCAAGATGAATGTTGAATGGGGAAAAGATTTAAGGACAATTGAAGAAGACGAGCTTGTCAAGAATTTTGACAGGTTTGTTATAGTCACTAATTATCCAAAGATAGTAAAGGCGTTTTACATGAAAGAAGACCCGCACAATCGTGACGTTGTTCAGGGCACAGATTTTCTTGCACCTGAAGGATACGGCGAAATAATCGGCGGAAGCCAGAGAGAAGAAAAGCTTGAAGAGATTAAAAAGCGATTGGTTGAGATGGGTGAAAAGGTAAGTGAATATGAATTTTATCTCGACACAAGAAAATACGGCTCTGTGCCTCACGGCGGTTTTGGATTAGGCGTTGAAAGATTAATTTCTTGGATTTGCGGCTTAGAAAATATTAAAGATGCAATACCATTCCCTAGAACAATGATTAGGTGGAAGCCTTGAGTATCAAGAAAGCTTGAATGGTTCAAAACCTTAGGTGCCTTTATGATTTCTAAACCAATAGGAGAGCAGCTCCACTCGAACATCTGGAAATATTATCTGTACAGACTATTTGGCAGTGCAATCTTTACCATGCCAATCTGGGTTCTATACATGCAGGAAAATGGCTTAAGCTTGACAGAGGTAATGATTCTGCAGTCTGTTTACACTATTGTTTTATTGCTTGCATCTATACCTTTTGGAGCATTGGCTGACAGATGGAGCAGGAAAAATGTTCTGATATTATCGCAATTGTTTAATTTGAGTGGATATGTTATTTATGTTTTTAGTACCAATTTTTGGAGTTTTTTTATTGGAGAAATCATATTTGGTTTATCAACTGCGACATTTTTTGGCGTCGGCGAGGCATTTATTTATGATAGTTTAAAGGCTACAAAACACGTAAACAAATACAAACAAGTTCAGGGCAATGTATATGCGATTAATGATTTCATGCTAGGTGTAACAGGTATGTTTGGCGCTGCAATCGCCGCTGTTCTCAGCATGAGATTTACTTATGGCTTGTCTATGCTGCCTTTGGCAGTTGCTTTGTTTATTATCTTTTCATTCAAAGAGCCGAAGCATGAGAAACATCTCATAGATGGGGAGTATACACACTATAAAATAGGATATTTCAGGCATATCAAGGAGACATTAATTTTTACTGCAACTCACCCTAAACTTAAATTTATTATCTTATTTTCAATGCTTGTCGGCAGTTTTGCGTTCTTGACGTTTTTCTTCAATCAAGTTTACTTTAAAGAAGCAGGTATCTCCCTAAAATTTATAGGTATTCTTTATGCAATAATGTTTTCGTTTAGCGCATTAGGCGCAAAATCATGCCATTATGTCGAGGAGAAATTAAAGGAAAAATGGACATCAATACTAATTGTTTCTTTGTTTTTTATCTTCCTTTTAATCAGCAGCCTTACAAAGACATGGATAGGAATACCCTTTGCTCTCGCTATCTGGCTTGTTTCTTCAGGATTAAGGGGAACATTTGTTTCTGATTTTATTAACAAGCATGCTCAAAGCCATCACAGGGCTACTGTCATGTCTATTAATACAATTATCGGCAATATCTTCTTTGCAGTAATCTCTCCTATCTTTGGTGTTATTGCTGATAACAATGGCACACAAAGTGTTTTTTTAATTATGAGCGCTGTGCTGCTGTTATATTTGGTGTATGTTGTGGTGTATTTTAGGAAAAATTCCTGACTACAATCTATTGACTACAATAATACTGACTACAATATTTTGTTTGGAATAATATTAATCTATTCTTATATTATTCATATCTCAGCGCATCAGCTACTTCTAATTTTGTCGCCTGTATTGCAGGCAATAAACCTGCGGCACTTCCGACGATGAATGCGAAGCTTATTCCAAACAAAACCAGCCATGGGCTTATTTTTACACTGAGATACGAAAATCCTGCTAGTTTTGCGCCGAGCTCAACACCATAAGAAATCATAAATCCAATAATCACACCTATCATTCCGCCAACAGCGCCCATTAATCCAGATTCAATCAGAAATATTGTTAATATGGTTCTTCTTCTTGCCCCTATTGCCTTCATTACACCTATTTCTCTTGTTCTTTCAAGCACTGATGTATACATTGTATTCATTATTCCAATACCGCCTACAAGCAAGGAGATTGCTGCTATTCCGACGAGAACAGCTTCTATTATTCCCAATATCGAGCCAAACACTTCAATCAGCTGCTCAGAAGTCTGCACCTGAAAGTTCTCCTCGCCTTTTTTTAAATCCCTGTCTTTTCTCATTTTTTCGCTTATCTTGTCTGCAACCAGTTTAGGTGTGTAACCCTCTTTAATCTTTACAAATATCATATCTAATTTATCAGGCTCACCAAAAAGATCCCTTGCTGTATCTATTGGAATAAAGAGCTGAGTATCATCCTGCTTATTTCCGACGCAGCTTATTGCGCCTATAACCCTGAACTCTTTTCCAAGCAGTTCAATTGTTTCTTTTAATGCAACACCTTTCTTAAACAATCCCTTATCTTTTATGACTTCACAGCCAACTGATACTTTATACCTGTCTGTCTTTGACAAATCCCTGCCCTCTGCTGTTTTCCAGTTCTGCATGCTTTTCATAACTTCTGTTTCTTCACCGGTTGTATAAATGCCTGTAACAAATGTTGTACCTGCCTCATTCTTATATTTTACCTCAACTGTTTTATACAGGAAACCGCTTGTTATGTCAACCCCATTTATTTTTTTAATAAGATCGCGGTCATCTTCTGTAAGAATCTCCTGACCTGCAACACTCCCAAAACCAAAATCTTGCCCAGGTGTAATTATAATCTTATCTCTGCCCATCTTCTCAAACTGTTCGTCTATAGCATTTCTTAAACCTTGGCCCAATGAAAGCAATGCAACTATTGCAGCTATGCCTATAAATATGCCTAACATAGTCAGCCATGACCTGATTTTCCTGCTTCGTATATTCTTTATTCCAATTTTAAAATATTCTAATATCATTTAAACACCATTTGAATACTCTCAGTAAATATTGCAACATAAATCTATTTGGCAACATAAATTTGTGTGGGAGCATAAATCTAACAACTTAAATAAAATCATTTTCAAAAACCTCTCAACGCGTCAACCGGCTGTAATTTCGCAGCTTGTCTCGCAGGCATCAGCCCTGAAACTGCGCCGATTAAAAACGAAAACACCAGCGCACCAATAATCAGCGGAGCTGAAATATATGCTTTCAAAAGTTCTACACCCATACTAAATGCAATCAATTCTACGCCTTTGCTCAGTGAAATGCCGAGAATAACTCCGATGACTCCGCCAATTATCCCTAATATTCCTGATTCTATAAGAAAAATCATCATAATATCGCTGTTTTTTGCGCCGATTGATTTCATAATTCCTATCTCTTTTCTCCTCTGCAAAACAGAGGTGTACATTGTATTCATTATTCCAATGCCGCCGACAAACAAAGAGATTCCTGCAATACCAATCAGCACAATCTGCACAATATTAAGAATGTTATTAAAGCCTTCCATTAATTGGACAGATGAAGTGACAGTGAAATCTTCCTCGCCTTCTTTTACGCCATGGTCATTTCTTAGTTCTTTTTTTATGCTTTCAGCAACATCTAGCGGATTAAGGCCCTTCTGCACTTTTGCAAAAATAGTGGTGAATTCTTTATCCTCTTTGCCTAATAACTCTCTTGCGACTTCTAAAGGTATTCTAACCATTGAATCATGCACAGGACTTCCTGTCTTTTTTTGGATTCCTATGACTTTGAATTCCTGGCCTTTGATTATTATCTTATTGCCTGTTCTAATCTCCTTGTCAAAAAGTTCTTTTGCTGTCCTATATCCAACAATTGCCTTGTACTTATCACCAGGTTCAAATTCTCTGCCGTCTTCAATTATGAAAAAATCAATTGTTTTGATAAAACCAGTAGAATAACTGTCTATAGGAACACCAAACAGGTTATTGTATTTTATTTTGTTATCAAACTCAACATCTCCTGTATCAATTATTACGCCTATCGCCTTGTATACACCTTTTGAATTTTTTACGACGTCTAAATCATGCCCATATAATTTTTCAGTAGAAAACTCAGCTGTAACAGGTGTAGAGCCAGTAAACCCTTCACCGCCTGGCTTGATTATTATTCTGTCCTGCCCGACTGTCTTAAATTCTTCATTTATGGCATGCTGCATCCCCTGGCCAATTGAAATTAAGCCAACAACAGAAACAATGCCAATGAGGATGCCTAATATTGTAAGAAATGACCTTACCTTTCTTTTGCGCAGGTTTCGCAGTGAAATTCTAAAATAATCTGCCAGCATGTTAATTTCCTCGACCTAAAATAAGATGATATTATTGACAATTGCATAATTTATGTTTATTAACGTAATTTATCCCACCCCTTTGGGCAATTGGGTAATTCATTTTTATTGGCGCAATTATCAATCTCTAATAAGGCACTTAATCTATTTTTGTGATTTACTTGTGATTGTTATTCTTTCTTTTTTTGTAAACAATATAACCCACAATTAAAATCACAATAAGAATTAAAATAATTATCCATTTAGTGCTGCTGCCTGCAACTAACCCATACTTTTTTGCAGCAGAGGCAGTATAAATCGGCAGGACGACTTCTTTCTCGTCAGTATATTCTTTGTTATAACTGTCTTTATAATACACTTTTAATTTTAAAGGAACGTTTCTTTTATCCAAACCGCCAAATGGTATGTCTTTTACAAATATCTCATAATCAGCTGTTTCATAATCATCGCTTTCAAGATTGCCTAAATATTCATTATTTTTTCCAAGAACTTCGTAATCATCTGTATCTTCTAATTCTAAACCAGTATATTTAAGATCGCTTTGGCCTATATTTGAAAGGCTTATTACAATCTTTCCTTTTGAATTTGGATTGTATACTGATGTCTGCTCTAAATTTAACAGATATCCTGGAGAAGAGTCAACAAGCAGGGTTATTGTATTATTTTTAGTATATTTATTATTTTTCTCGTCTTTAAATTCAATTTTTACAGGAATCTGGTATTCTTTTGCCTTCATATCCCCTGAAGCAAGCAGTTTGTACTCAGCCATTGTTGAATAGCCACGCTGCAATTCATTGATGAGCTTCTCATCTGTTGAGCCAATCGGCGAAAACTCTGGTCCTGTTAAATCCAATTTTATTTTTATATCTTTAAGGTCAACGCCGCCTTTATTTGTTAATTTTAATAATAATTTGCCTGTGTCGCCTGACTTAATTTTCTCTGGCTGTGTTTCAAAACTTTCTATGTCCAATAAAGAAGTTGAGGACTCAACCCTTATATTATAAACAGGCAGTTTCTGGACAACGGAATATTTGTTTTTTGAACTATACTCTAATTTCACCTGATATGTTCCTGAATCTGCTTTTGGATCAGCCTGCAGGCGATAATATAACAGGACAACAGTATCTTCTGCTTTATCACTGTAAGTATTCTTTGTTTTTAAGTCGCCTACCTTAATCTTAGCTTCCTGCCCATGCACAAAAGACAAAGGCCATTCTGGAATTAATTCAAAATTAACATCTTCTAAAATCCCAGAGCCATTATTCCACACATTAAACCTGAGCTCAACAATATTGCCAGGCTCAGCAGGATCAGGCGTTTGTCCTATAAGAACTGCATGAACCATAGGAAAATCAATGATATTTGTTGAAGCTGAAGCTAAATTCAGAGAAACCAGAAAAAGGGCCATAATAATTGTTATACTGATGACTAACAATAAGTTATACTTATGATTAATATTAAATCTTCTATTTTTCTCATTCTCTTTTTTCATTGGTATTCTTCTCTTTACCTATACTTATTCTATTTAACTTCTTTATATAT
>JACQSP010000153.1 GCA_016205905.1 Candidatus Woesearchaeota archaeon | reverse complement strand
GCTTGAAAGTGCCGCCTATATAGCGTACATTCGAGCTTTCAGACTTTCAAGCTTTCAAACAATTTCATGTGATGGTGGACTGCGTCCCACAAACGGGTTGAGAGCGAATAATAGCTCATGAGCGAGAAAAAGAGATCAAGAAACCAAATCAGTCAAACAAATCCAAAAAATATAAAAAGCACAAGTTTAATAAAAACTTATTAACTATTTGTTAAGTTAAATTAAGTAACATAAAAATTAATCTAAAAAAGGTGATAATATGGCAAAAAAAGAGAAAAATAAGTATTCTGTTTATTTGTTCGTAATTGCAATTATAATTGTAATGTTTGGAATTGCTATTCTAGCTGATTATTATGTTGGCTTGAACTCAGCAGGAGAGTCGTCAAATAGTGAAGGTGTTGTTGCTGAAGAAGCTGGAAATGATTTAGCAGGAAAAGCAACTTCGCTGGAAGTTTACGATAAATGTGTCAAAGAATGTGATGCTGGTAAAAAAAGAACAGTTGATACTTCAGCAGCACCTAAAAACATAGACAACTCAGGATATATTACCTGTATGAAAAAATGCGATGATTTAGGGAACCAGCTTAATGTTTTTTGGTGCAATGATTCTGATGGTGATTCCCTAAATGCTAAGTATATCAAAGGAATAACTTATTCAACTTATAACCCTGGCGGCAAAGTAGATGAATGTTATACTTTCTTCTCTGGAAAGGTTAGGCTAATTGAGGGTAAATGTGTTGATAAAATGTATGGAATGTCTTATGTTGACTGTGAAAAAGGCTGTAAAGACGGCGCATGTATAAAGTAAGGATATAGTTCTTTGGGCTATGTGCTAACTATACCTTAGCTGTCAAGTGCTATACAGGTTTCAGTTGTCAGAAGTGGGTTTGTCGTCTGTCGTTCGTTAAACGACTTACGACCTACGACTAACGACAAACGAGGAAGTACATCTTCCTCTGACAACTGACCACTGAAACCTGACAACTAAAGTTTTAAACCTAAAGCTTTAAATAACCAAAGCTCTTTTCTTATTTATCATGTTAAGAACTAATACTTGTGGAGAACTGGCACTCAAAGATATAAATAAAAAAATCACTTTGTGCGGCTGGGTGCAGCATGTGAAAAATCTAGGCGGCATTATCTTCTTTTACTTAAAAGACCGTTATGGAACAACTCAGATTGTAGTTGATCCTAATCATGAGAAAGAAATCTATACTCTTGCAGAGACATTGAGCAGGGAAGATGTAATACAAGTAACTGGCAGAGTCAGGGCAAGGCCTCAAGGGCAGGACAATACAGCTATTTCAACAGGCTCAATCGAAGTTCTTGCAGACAAGCTTGTTGTATTAAATAAATCCGATACTTTACCTATAGATATGGAAGAAAAGACAACTACTAATGAAGATATGAGGCTAACTTACAGATATCTTGACCTTAGAAGAACCAAACCTCAAAATAATATCCTATTAAGGCATAAAATTATCAAGATTGTCAGAGATTATTTTGACAAAGAGGATTTTCTCGAAATTGAAACGCCAATATTAGCTAAATCAACTCCAGAAGGTGCAAGAGATTATCTTGTTCCAAGCAGGGTTCATCCAGGAAAATTTTATGCTCTGCCTCAGTCTCCGCAGTTATTCAAGCAGCTTTTGATGTTAAGCGGCTTTGACAGATATGTTCAAATAGCCAAATGTTTCAGAGACGAGGATTTGAGAGCTGACAGGCAGCCTGAATTTACGCAAATAGATGTAGAAATGAGTTTTATTGAAGAAGAAGATATTTATTTGTTAATGGAAGGATTAATGAAAGAAATATTTAAGATTGTTGGTGTGAAAGTAAAGGCTCCATTCCCCAGAATAACTTATGCAGATGCATTAGATAAATTTGGAAGTGATAAGCCTGATGTAAGGTTTGGGCTGCAGCTTATTGATATAACTGAAACTGCAAATAAATCCAGTTTTAAGGTTTTTACAGAGACCATTAAAAATGGCGGCAAGATAAAATGCATAAATGCGCGAGGATGCGCCAAATTTTCGAGAACAGAGATAGAAGAGCTTGAGCAAGTTGCTAAAGTATACAATGCAAAAGGCCTTGCATGGATAAAGGTAGAAGAGAAATCAGATTCTTTAAAATTAGACGGTATGTGCGTGAAATTTTTTAATGAAGAGCTGCAGAAGGAATTAGTGTCTGCAACGAGCGCGAATCAGGGTGATTTATTATTAATAATTGCTGACCACAAACATCATATTGTTAATACTGCGCTTGGCCAGTTAAGATTACATATTGCCAAAAAATTAGATATTATTCCTAAAGAAGAATGGAATTTTATATGGGTCGTAGATTTTCCACTGCTTGAATATGATGAAGATCAGAAAAGGCATGTTGCTGTTCATCATCCATTCACTTCTCCAAAAGATGAAGATTTACAATTCTTGGAAACCCATCCCTCAAAAGTCAGAGCAAAGGCATATGATTTAGCGTTAAATGGTGTTGAGATTGGCGGCGGCTCAATAAGAATTCATAGAAGAGATATTCAGGAGCAGGTGTTTATGGCAATCGGCTTAGACAAAACCTCTGCCAATGATAAATTTGGATTTTTGCTGGATGCATTTAAATATGGCGCTCCGCCCCACGGCGGCATTGCTTTTGGCGTTGACAGGATTGTTGCAATGATTTGTGGCGAGGAAAATCTGAGAGAAGTTATAGCATTCCCTAAAACAAAACACGCTGAAAGCCTGATGGAAGGCTCGCCAAGCGAAGTTGACCAACAGCAGTTGGATGAGTTGGGAATGAAGATTGGGAAAGGCAAATGAATGTTAAATATTTTTTAAGCGTCACGTTTTTTATTAAAAAATAAATATTAATTTATTAAATTAATGATTCCATGATTAT
>JACQSP010000148.1 GCA_016205905.1 Candidatus Woesearchaeota archaeon | reverse complement strand
TAGGTGCTGGTGTCGATAATTATTTGTAACTAGCACCTAGCCACTAGCACCCAGCACCTATTTTAATTTTTATGTAACGGTGGACTGCGTCCCACAAACGAGTTGTGAGCGGAAGACAAGATTGTGAGCAAAATAAAAATATTAAAAAAACAGAACTCTAGCTAAACTAACTTAATTATAACATTTATTTCGCATGCTTCATATTTATCTCATGCAATGCAACAATAAACAAGCTTTCTGACCAGCCCAAAGGATTGTTCTCATTATATTTTTTTGAGTTTGAGAAATATAATTCCGGCAGTGTGCCTTCTGGAGTTACAATTGAGAAAGCTAAATTCTCATAATACTTTGCTTTTTTCTTGTCGCCGAGTTTATTATAGATTATGGCGAGCCAGCTGAAACCAAAAGTCCATTCTGCTTCTTCGCTGTATTTGTCAGGGTTTTTATTATAATAATGGTCATTCTTGTACCTTATGACACCACGCTTTTTGATTAAATGGTATTCTACATTTTTTAGTATTTCCTTTGCCTGCGATATGCTAACGACGTCATACGGCCAGATTAATGACAGCAGTGCAAGGTCCACAAACTTTTTTTTGCTTTCTCTCGGCAAAAGCCTGTTGAGAACAGCATGGCCTTTCTTAATAAGCCTTGGATGTACTTTTATGCCTTTAACTTTCTTTATCATTTCTAAGCCAGCTACACAGGCGCCAATGCTTGATGCGTGGATTTCCTCGTCTTCTTCCCACATCCCGCTGTCTTCATCGTGCCAATATTGCAATGTGCTTAAATACCACACTAACTTTTGGACAATTCTTTTCTCGTCTGGTGTTTCGATTATTTTAATACCTGTTTTAACACATTCTTTTGTTTTAATCACTTCATTTTCAAGCTTTCCTATCCCATAAAGTATTGCTCCTATTGAATCATTCTGTTTGTTGCCCCATTCTTCCCAATATTCATTAAATGTTACAGGATGGTACCTTGCGTGTATGTATTCATGCCTGTATTTCGGCTTTGAGGCAATGGCATAGTCTATCTTGTATTCATGTTTAAGGAAAATCTTTAATATTGCTTTGTATGTTTTTTTAATGGTGTTGTGGTCGCCAATTACATCAAAAGCAAGGGTTTCATAGAAATTATCTCTTAACCAAGATTTGTTGTAGCCTGTTGTGCTGTCTTTTCTTGATGCTGAAAAAAGGCCAGATTCATACTGAAGAGATTTAAGAATTTTAAGATGATGCGCTATAATCTGATGATAAGTGCATGGTTTGTAGTATTGGGATGGATTGTGGTGTTCGGTCATTTATGAAAACCTCTGTAAGGTGTGTATGAAAAGATATCCAAGCAATTGTTTATTTTAAATCTTTCTGTTATGAATAACATATTTTATGTTATTTGTAACACAATTTATATTATCTTTTAAATAAGATATTAATAAAAAGGCCATGGAAATAAACTTAAGCAAAATCTTTGAGAAATAGACTTAAGCATAACCTTTACACAAAATATATAAAACATAAACAATACACCACCATTACAATGAAAATACTCGCAACAGGAGACATTCATGGAGATGTTGGGCTGGCTAAGAAATTAGCAAAGAGAGCAAAGGATGAAGGCGTCGAGCTAGTTCTTATTACAGGTGATATTACTCATTTTGATCAAAGTGTAGATGGTTTAATCGGACCGTTTAAGAAAGCCGGCAAAAAGGTTTTATTCATCCCTGGAAACCATGACAGCTTTGCTACCGCTGATTTTCTCGCGGAGATTTACGGAATCAAAAATATCCATGGTTACAGCGTAAAATATGACGAAATTGGAATTTTTGGATGTGGATTTGCTAACATTGGGCCAAACCAAATATCTGAGAAAGAAATATTTGACACACTGAAAAAAGGGAATGACAGCATAAAATACCTGAAAAAGAAGATTATGATGACTCATGTCCACCCATCAAAAACAAAGATGGAAAAGTTTTCTAACTTTGTAAAAGGCAGCGATGGTGTCAGAAAAGCAGTTGAAGAATTTAAGCCAGACATATTAGTGTGCAGCCACGTGCATGAAGCGCAGGGTATTGAAGAAAAGATAGGCAATACAAGGGTAATTAATGTCGGCAAAGAAGGAAAGATAATAAATATTTAGGATAATTCTTAGTAATTTATATTTGTTGAGTTCCTGGGCGAAGCCAAGAGCGAGTAAGTCGTTAGTCATAGGTCGTATGTCGTCAGCTGTTTTTTTGTTTTTCCGTTTACGACAAACGACCAACGACTTACGACAAACAGTTATTATTATTCATAAGACGGGGACTGCGTCCCACATACGGATTGGGAGCGAATAACAACTAATAACGAGAGAAAAATATTAAGAAACAGAACCCCTACTAAAAATACAAAAATAAATATAAACAAAAGTTAAATTTATACCCTTCCTCGCGCTTTCTCCGCTAAAAGTATTCTTTGTATTGCAATTGTGTATGCAGCAACTCTCATGTTAACCTTCTTTTCCTTGTGGAGGTTAAGTACGAGATGAAAGTTTTTCTTCATGATTTTTTCCAGTCTTTCTGCCAGATAATCATCTTCAAAAATCATTCCTGTCTTGTTTTGCACCCACTCCAAATAACTTCCAACAACACCGCCTGCATTTGCGAGAACATCTGGCAAGACAAAGATTCCTTTATTGTACAATATGTCATCAGCGTCGCTGGCTATTGGACCGTTTGCAAGCTCAATAATATTCTTTGCCTTAATTTTGTCTGCATTTTTCTTTGTAATTTGATTTTCTAAAGCAGCCAAGATTAAGAAATCAACATCTAACTCCAGCAATTGCTCGTTAGATATCTGTGAAACTTTATCCCCTTTGCAAAACCCGACATTTCCTTTTTCATCTTTGGTCTTTTTGACTTCATTTATATCAAGACCGTTTGGATTGTATATTGCGCCTTTGCTGTCGCTAACTGCAACCACATTAGATCTATGCTTATGAGCCATGCTTGCAAAGAAATATCCTGCATTGCCAAATCCTTGTATAGCAACAGTCACATCTTTTTTATTCAGTGCCGAAACTATTTCCCTGAACATAATATAACCGCCTTTTGCAGTTGAATCTTCTCTTAAAGCAATTCCACCCAATACAATTGGTTTTCCTGTGATAAATCCAGGCTCATGCCTGCCTTTTATTTTCTCAAACTCATCTAACATCCAACCCATTGTTTGAGGATCAGTGTAAACATCTGGCGCAGGAACATCAATATCTTGCCCAAGAACCTGATGGAATGCCCGTATGAATGACCTGCTAACTTTTTCTAATTTTTCTTTTGGCATATGTTTAGGATCAATTTTCACGCCGCCTTTTGCGCCGCCATAAGGCAATCCTGCCAAAGAATTTTTTATGCTCATCCAGAATGATAATGATTTTACTTCATCTTCGCATACATTTGGATGATATCTAATGCCCCCTTTTCCTGGTCCAAGTGCATCATTATGAACAATTCTCCATGCAAGAAATTTCTCACCATCAACTTCAATAGTAGTATGGCTGACTCTTGCAAAAGACAACATATGCGACTTTTCCTTATCGCTTAAATTCATTACTTTAGAAGCCTTGTCTAATGTGTTTGTAACATTCTCAAATACCATTTTAACACCCCTGTTATTGTAGTTTTTAGATATAATAATAATGTTTTTAGAATAATGATTGATTTATATATTTAATGGAAAAGGAAAATAGGTGTTTGTCGTTCCCGGCATGTCCAACTAGTTCACTATTAAAGCGGTAAGTCGTTAGCCGTAGGTCGTTTGTCGTCAGCTGTTTTTT
>JACQSP010000005.1 GCA_016205905.1 Candidatus Woesearchaeota archaeon | reverse complement strand
GTTTTTCCGTTTACGACAGACGACAAACGACTTACGACAAACAGTTATTATTATTCATGAAACGGTGGACTTCGTCCCTAGAACAGATTGTGGGCGAGAAAAAGAAGTTAAGACTACTAAGAAAAAGGATATCAACTCAACAAATTATAAAAAATTACTAAAAGAAAAAAGAAAACTTAGCGTTAATAGTTTCTATACACTGCTGCTCCGCCCATACCAAGCCCTACACACATTGTTATTAATCCATATTTATGCCCTTCTTCTTTTAAGATGTTTAACAATGTTGCTGTGATCCTTGCTCCTGTTGCACCCAAAGGGTGCCCTAAGGCAATTGCTCCTCCTCTTCTGTTCACATGTTCATCAAAAGCTTCTCTAGAATAATCTAGTTCTTTTTGCCATCCTCTTTGCACTGCTAATGACTGCGCTGCGAATGCCTCATTCAACTCAATCGCACCCATATCATGAATGCTTAAACCAGCTTTTGCTAAAGCAATTCTTGCTGCAGGCACAGGACCCCAACCCATTCTTCTTGGGTCTACTCCTTCATAATGCCATGATACTAACTCTGCCAATGGCTCTACCCCTATTTTTTCAGCATAACTTTCCAGACACACAATTACTGCTGCTGCGCCGTCTGAAACTAAAGAAGAGGTAGCTGCATCTACTGTTCCCTGTGTACCAACTAAAGGATTAGTTAACATAAAAGAGGGTTTTAGTTTTTTCATCTGCGCCAAAGCTGATTCTAAATTTTCATATCTTCTCGGTCCATCATCCTCATTTTGATATTTTCCTTCACCAACAATTATAGGTATAATCTCATGATCAAAGGCATGCGCATCAATTGCTGCAATTGCTTTTCTATGGCTATGATAGGCAAATGTTCTTTGCTCTTCCACAGAAATACCATGCTCTCGTGCCAACAATTCTGCTGTTATACCCATATTTAAGGCAATGTCTCCATTTTCAATTAATTCTAAGTAACCTTTTCTGAAAGCCATAGTGGGTTTTAAGAAATCTGCCATTCTTTGCGTACTCATTGAATCAACACCACCAGCAATCATTACTTCTGGCCTATAACCCTCAGCAAATCTCTGTCCGGCAATCAAGTGTTCTGCTCCACTGGTTATAGCCGTCAATCCTGAGGCACATAATCTATTTACTGTTGCTGCTGGCACTCTGTCTGGTATCCCTTTTGTCATTATTGCTGATACTCTTGCTATGTCTCCAGCTTGATAATTATATTGCATTGCACAGCCAGCTTGAATGTCTGCTAACTCTTCTCCTTTAACATAAGGATTTCTCTGCAGTAATGCGCTTAATACATTTGAAAACAGATAATCTGAAGTGAGATGAGCAAAAGCACCATGTCTTTTTTCTTTTCCATCTCCACCTTCTTCAAATGGAATTTTATCGCCTGTGCTTCTCACAATTGGTGTTCTTACTGCGTCTAGTATCACGATTTTCTCAGTTAGGTTAGACATTTTATTCACCTCTCAAAGTATTGTTAGCTGTATCCTTAGTATTGTTGGCCAAATATTCTTCAGCTGTTTTTAATGCCTTTGTTTCAAACTTATCTTTATCCATTTTAAATGCCTGTCTGGCTACAACAGTTGTTAAGTGATCTCCTAAAGCTAAATTCATAAAAGCTTTTCTTTCTCTGTCCAATAATTCTCTTTCTGTTACGTATTCAGGCATCCCTTCTGGTCCAGTAGTATAAACAAGCGCTATTTGCTCCATTATTCTCGGGACAAATTCATGAACAACCCATCCTGACACTTGGCCACCTTTACCGTCACAAATGATTTTATTATACCCTTCCTTTCCAGGCAATAAAATTCGCACATCGCTTTCTCTCGGCGGCTGATAATTAAATGTAAGCCTATTTACATCCTCTATTGCATCTTCAAGTAAGGCTTCTGTATTTCTTGAGATTTTATCTGTCGATTTTAGCCAACCCCTTCTTATTGCATCGTCAGCGCTGCTGGAAACTCTGAACCAATTCCAAGAAATATATTCTACTGCATCGTTTACATAACTCATTGGATCAACGCCTTCCAATCTTCCTTCAGCTGTTCTCATATCTCGTCTACTCAACAGCAATTCTTTCATTCCTCCACCACCAGGCACTAATCCAACTGCAAATTCTACTAAGCCAGTGTATAGTTCAGCTGATGCTCTAATATGGGCACCAAACCCTAACTCGCATCCTCCACCCACAGCTTGCCCCTGCTTAACAATCACTACAGGAAGCTCATGATATTTTATTCTCATTGCTAAATCTTGTAATCCTTTTGAAATTGATTCTAACTCTGTCTCAGCTTCCGTGCTGCCTTTTCTAGCCAACAAGCTTAATCCGCACATTAAGTATAAATCAGCTCCAAGAGAAAAGTCTGCATCTTTAGTATTAGCTATGATTATTCCTTTATAATCAGATTCTATATTTCTGTCTGATTCATCTTTAGATTCACCAAGTGATAAATCTAATGCATGATTAATCTCTCTTATTACTTCTGCGTTTATTGTTCCTTTCTTTGAGATTATTTCTACCCCTAATATATCTGTCTCAACATCTAGAATTTTTACTGCTCCTTTGACTTCACTTATTAGAGTAGTATCTGTAGGAGATTTCCAACCAATACTTTTGAAAGAAATAATTGGCTCAGTTTCTGGACAGTTATCATAATCTAAATTTTTAATATCAAACACAGTTTTAAATCCTTCATCATCTCTCCCATAAAGTTTCTTTCCCTTTGATGCTAAATCTTTAGCCCACTCAGGTGTAGGATATCCTCTTTTAGTTGCTGCTTCTACAAATTTATCTAAGCCAATGGCATCAATAATTTTTCCTGGACCGCCTAGGTCTCTGTTATAGCCCCATTCCATTGCTTGGTCAATAGGCAGTATTGAAGCTTCAGGAGAAACTTCTCCAACTTTCATCAAGGCATAAGCACAATTTCTTAAGACTATTTCTCTCCAAATTTCTCCACCTTTGTCTTGCGCTTCAAACATTATGTTTACCCTTTCTTCAAAAGTCCTTGCTTTCTTTGCTGTCTCTACTGATTCAAGAGTTTGACCGCCTTTTCCTAATTTTGCTGATGGTACATATTTTCCTGTTTCTAAATCAAACACTTCTTTGCCTTTTTTAGCATAAAACCCTTTTCCTGTCTTTGCTCCTAACTGGCCATTTGTCACCATGGCTCTTAAAAAATCAGGTATTGGCATCACACCAAAATCACCATCAAAAGGAGCTGTGCCTTTGTAAATATCATCACCAACGAGCACCATTGTTTCTAAGCCAATCATCTCGCAAGTTACTACTGGTTTTCCTCCTCTGCCTAACATATGTTTTCCTAAAACATAATCTATCATCTCTGCGCCATAGTTTGGAATTAAATTAAGCACATGAGCTAATTCCTCCACACCAATTCTGTTTCCGACAAATCCGGGCGTATCATTGCACCAAACCACACCTTTGCCTAAGTCATGTCTACCTATATCTTCAATAAATTCTGTTACATCCTCACTAGTTTTCTCTCCAGCAACCAACTCTAATAATTTCATATGCCTTACAGGGTTAAAGAAATGTGTTACTAAAAATCTCTCTTGTACATCAATAGGATAACCATCCATTAATCTCTTTATTGAGATGCCAGATGTGTTAGAACTCAAGATGGTTTCAGCGCCTAATAAAGGGATGACTTTGTCATAAAGGGCACGTTTAATCTCTAGAACTTCAGGAACTACTTCTATGACCCAGTCTGCTCCAGGAATTGCTTTTTCTAAATCGTCTTCTACATTGCCAACTATGATTCTTTGTGCGTATTCAGGAATCATCAATCCCATGTTAGGATCATTCTTGATTCTACCTAATGCTCTTTGTGCAAAAAGGTTTCTTACACCTCTATCATTGAGAGTATAACATTGTTCAATTTGTTCTCCAGATAATTTTGGCGGAACAATATCCAACAAATAAATCTTGTCAATGTCTGCTTCTCCGGCACAATTGGCTAAATGTGCAGCAATTCCACTCCCCATCACACCAGAACCTAAAACAACTATTTTTCCTTTTTGAAGAATACTACCCATTTTAAGAACACCTCCTCGCCTTAACTAAAATTTATAATAAAATGTTAAAATATCGTTTAATATATAAGTATTATTGTGTTTTAGAAAATAGATTATATATTCTAAGAAACTGTAAGAAATAGAAAAAATAGAATAAATCCTACATTAATCTTAGAACACTAACAACTTCTTCATGCTGCCCAAGCCTTTCAACTGCAGAATCCAAATATTTGGGGTATAGTTGTTTCATTAATTTTTCTTCTGCTGACTTGTGTGCTTCTAAGATATCTGCTCTGACACCAAATTTATCATGTTGGTTTTGTCCGTAATTACAAGAAATCTCTATCAAAATTCCAATTTCCCTCTGAATTAGCAGCATTTCTATAACTGATGGATCACTTAACACTGTATTTAGTGCTGGAAGCATATTTGCTTGGGCAAATCTATATGTATCATGATTAGCTGTTCTTAATGTAACAAATCCTACATCACAATAAGTATCTCCACCAACACTAGCATACATTTGAGTTAATTCATTATTTATATCATCCATATCGTGGATATTATCTGGAGCAGAAGTATAATCAGTACCAGCATTTAACCTTCTTCTTAAATCCGTCAGAACAAGATTAACATACTTGTGTTCAATACGATTAGCTATTGCCTCTTTGATATGTCTTACAAGCGCATTTGGTTTAATTTGAACCCTTGTTTTTACTTGAAGAAAACTAAGGTCAGTAAATTCTTCTGGTCTTGTTGGATTATAACTCCAGCTACCGTACATTTTACCATCATTTCCATCTAATTTGTTTGCTTTTACTACATAGGCACTAGTAACAAGACCACATTCATCCTGCACAACCTGCACATTTATTAAAGGATCATTAGGATTATAGATAAAAAAACCATTACATCCACTCACTCTTTTTTCTAATCTTTGCTTATGTATAGCAACATCTGGGGAAAATAACCAAAACTTAGAACCATTAATTTCCTTATCTAATGGAAATTCTTCTTGAGAAATAAGCTTTTCTGATACCAAAAATTCTCTGAGAGCATTAACGTCTATATAGTCATAAGGCAACTCAATAAAACCACTATAACGCTTTTCTTCAGAATGCCGAAGAAATGGTTTAAAATCGCCAGAATAATATCTTTCATGGGCAGTTGTATGTTCAGTATTTATTACTAATCTGTCTGTTAGTTCCCCACTTCTATCTATTCTGCCTGTTAGTTCTCCACTTGCTGGGTTTACCATAATTACGATGGGAATGACTTGTGTTTTTTAAAGTTTTTGTTTTTGTTCAAATGGGGTTTTGTTTCTTGATCTCTTTTTCCGCTCTCAACATTTCCGCTCTCAATCAGTTTGTGGGACGCAGTCCCCCGACACATGAATTTTTAAAGTTTTTTTAGAAGACATTAAAAATAATATAATTATTAATAAAATTTAAGAAAGAAATAAGAATAAGAAATACATAATACTTATCACACCTTAAACTTTCTGTTGCAATAACCGCAGGAATCTGGCAGGCCTCTGCTTTTTGAATAAGTATTGACAAATCCGCATCTTTTGCATCTGGCTTTTCCGCGGTCGTCTTCTTCTCCTTCTTGTTGTTTTGCTGCAGGTTTCATTCCGCCTTTTCCCAGCTTATCCATTTCAGAGCCAATGCCTTTGCAGTCTCTGCATATAAATGCGCCGCTGTCAACATCCAATACTGCATTGCTTTCACTTATAAATGCGCCGCAGCCTTTGCATTTTATCTTTCTTTCATCTTTTTCTTTTGTCTTAAACAAATCCACAAGCCATTCAAACATATTATATCACCATTTTTTAGTTTTTATTGTTTTCATAATTATTATTTAATCTTATTTGTCTATTCTTCATAATGTTTATTCTTCATAATGTTTATTTTTCATAAATCCAGTTATTAACCATAATAACATCTATTTATATATTAATCTTCACATAACAACACACTATATATTTAAAAGTTATTGTTTTTTGAGATAAGAATAGGAATAATTATAACGAGTGAGTAATTATTTTATTAGTGAGTTTAACACAATGATTTATATATTATTTAATTCTTCTGTAAATTATCATGAACCAAAATATTATACCAACCACAATAAAAGATAATTCAATCATATCAATCACAACAAAAGACAACTCCAATAAAAATATCACCAAAACTCTCACAAAAGATAATTTAAATCAGAATGTCAAAGCAGTTCAAATAAAAGACAACCCCAATCAAAACATCAAATTAATCACAACAAAAGACAATTCAATCACTTTCTTCAACGAGCAATATAAAGAAACATATCATTCAGTCAGCGGCGCAGTTGAAGAGGCGCAGAAAAAGTTTTCTGATGCTTGCAAAATCAAGGAATTTGCTAAACTTCATGATGAAATCAATATTTTAGACGTTTGTTTTGGCCTCGGTTATAACACAGCAGTCGCAATTGACAATATTTTAGCAGTTAATCCTAATTGCAAAATTAATATTGTTGGCCTTGAGAATGATATTAATATCTTAAACAAACTAAACGAATTAACTCCGCCAATTGTTCATTATGATTTAATTCAAAAACTTGTTCAACCACAAAATCAGCAAAAAAACGAATTTACCCTTCATGAAAAAAATATAAATCTAAAAATTATAATAGGGGACGCAAGAGAAACAATAAAGATACTAAACAGAGCAGAACTAATAACCATAATAAATAAATTAGCTAATCAAAACAATGCAAAAAATATTCAATTCAACTTCTGCTTTTTTGATCCATTCTCGCCAAAAACTTGCCCTGAATTATGGACAAAGGAATTTTTTCAGGAGGTTTATGCAGTGATGACAAACAATGGGGTTCTTGCGACATATTCCTGCGCAAGAATTGTGAGAGAAAATATGAAAACAGCTGGTTTTATTGTCAAAGATGGGCCGATTGTTGGAAGACGAGGGCCTGGAACGATTGGAATTAAGTGAAAAGTGGTATTTGTTTAGATGATCTCCTGTTTCTAAATCTCTTTTCCGCTCCCAACTAGTTTGTGGGACGCAGTCCACGGTCACATGAATAAAAAGGTAAGAAGTAAGAGGCATGAGGTAGGAGGGAATGACTACGATGTTATCATCGTACCTCTTACCTTATACTTCTTACCTTTTACTTTTTTCGTGAACCTGTTGGACATGCCAGGAACGAAACTAATACAAGAAGTTTATCTCATCCAACCCTATTTATATGCTCTAATACCATAATATTTAAATAAATATATATAAGTAAAGCTATATAATTTTATTTATAATTGATTTACAAGAAAAAAATGGTGAACCCAAAATGGCAGATATTATCCAAAAACACATAAACGAAGACAAGTTTGACAGGTCAAAGCTTAAACAAGTAATTTTAGATATGCCTGAACATATTGTAAATGCGCTTGCAATTACAGGAAAATTCAAGATTGACGCAAAGATTAATGCTGTTGTCATCGCAGGAATGGGCGGGAGTGCAATGGCAGGAGAGGTTCTTAAGAATTATTTATCTGATGTTCCTAACCTAAACTTAAGAATTGAAGTAAGCAGAAATTATTCTCTGCCAACTTGGATTGATGAAAATACATTAATTATTGTAAGCTCTTATTCGGGCAATACAGAAGAAACAATATCTGCTTATAGAGATGCAGTTAAAAAGAGATGCAAATTGCTCGGGCTTACAACAGGCGGAAAACTAAAAGAATCATTCACTAAAAATAATCATCCTCAGATAATAATACCAAAAGGAATGCAGCCAAGAAATGCAATATGCTATTCATTTTTTTGCATGCTGAGGGTTTTGGAAAATTCAGGTTTAATTCCATCGCAGACAGAATACATAAAAGAAACAGTAAAGGCAATGAAAAAGCCAATGCTTGCAAATGCAGCGCAGGAGCTTGCAAAGAGTTTGGTAGGAAAAATCCCATTAATTTATGCGTCTGAAAAATTTGCTCCTGTTGTGTACAGATGGAAATGCGAGCTAAATGAGAATACAAAAATACACGCATTCTGCAATGTTCTTCCTGAATTAAATCATAATGAAATTGTTGGCTTTACTAAAAAGATTGGAGAGTTTCATGTGGTTGTGTTAAGCGAGGTTGATGACGATGAACGCACCAAAAAGAGGATAAGAATAACAAAAAGCTTAATTAAACAATATGGTGTTCCTGTAACTGAAATAGGAATTGCCGGTCCAGACAAGCTGACACGATTGTTTTCAGCGATATTAATTGGCGATTTAACCAGTTTTTATCTGGCAATGGAATACGGCATTGATCCAACACCAGTTGAAATTATTGAAAAATTAAAGGATATGCTGGAAGAGTAATTAAGTTTGTCATACATTAAATCATAATGTGTTAATTGTAGGAAAAAAAGAGGAAAAATGAGTTATGCAATTGGTGTTGACATAGGCGGCACTTATATAAAAGCAGGTATTGTCGACAAGAAAGGGAAGATAATTGAACCTATTAAAATACCAATCACTTCTAAAAAAGATGCTGAATATGTTATTGGCGATGTTATGACTGCTGTCGAGAAAGTAATTAAAGCTGCATCACCGCGTAAAATTTCTGGCATAGGGATTGGAGTCCCTGGAAGAATTGACAAAAAAAACGGAACAATTATTGACACGCCAAATCTGCCGCTGCATGGAATCCCAATAAAAGAAATTCTTCAGAGAAAATTTAAGAAAAAAGTTGTAATTGAAAATGACGCAAACTGCTTTGGCATAGCAGAGGCAAAGTTAGGATTTGGAAGAAAAAATGATTATGTGCTCTGCATTACATTAGGAACAGGCATAGGCAGCGCATTTATTATCAAAGGGAAATTGTACAAAGGCAAAGGCGATGCTCCTGAACTCGGCCATACGACGATAAACTTTAAAGGACATGAATGCCATTGCGGGAATTATGGGTGTGTTGAAGAATATATTTCTAGCAGAGGGCTTGTGAAGATTGCAAGAGATTATGGATTCAAATTAAGCGATACTTTGGATTTGTTTATCGAAGCAGAGCGCGGCAATTTGCGGGCAATAAAAGCGTTTGAAGAATACGGAACAATGTTAGGAATGGCATTATCAAACTTTGTCAATACATTTGATCCTGAAATGATTGTTCTTGGCGGCCAGATTTCAGGAGCGTGGAGATTCTTTAATAAAACCATGGTAAGAGAATTAAACAAAAAGAGTTTTGTCCCAGCGTGTAAAGTTGCAAAAACAGAATTAAAAGATGCAGGTGTTATTGGCGCTGGGTTGGGGGTTTGAGATTTCTGGAATATTGAGTTAGATTTTGTAGATTTTACATCATTCTTTTCGTGTTTAAACAGTTCTCACCAACTCCACAACCGCCTCGCTATGAACTGTCTGCGGGAATAAATCGAACAAAGCAGCGCTCTTTATTTTATATTGTTTAAATTTAGGAATGTCTTTCGCCAATTGCTGCACATTGCATGACACGTAAAGTATCAGTTTTGGTTTCAGAATCTTTAATTGCTCGATTGTTTTCATGTCCATTCCTGAGCGAGGAGGATCTGTGATGACAAACAATGGCTCTGGCAATTTTAATTTTTTCAGATTAATTGCGTCGAGAACAACTGCTTTTGCATTTTTAATCTTGTTAGCCACAATGTTTTTATCTGCTGCGTCTATGCACTGCTTAACAGACTCGACAATTGTAACGCCTTTAAACAAATCTGCGTTTATTATCCCAAAAGTTCCAACGCCGCCGTACAAATCTAAAAGATGCGCAGGTTTTGTATACTGGCTGTAAGAGGTCAAGAGATTAAGGCAATACTCATGCATTTTCTCTGCCATCTCGCTGTTATTTTGGAAAAAACCCTGCGAATGATAGAAAAATGTTTTTCCAAGATAAGTTTCTTTCAGCATATCTGTTCCTTTCACGACGAAAAAATCATCTGAAATACTCACATCTGCTTGAGATGGGACATATGCAACAAGTACATTATTGGCAGAAGTAATCTTTGCAAATTCTTTTATCTGCTCAAGGGTTTCATTTATTCTTTTTGAATCAGGGTTCAGGACAAAAGATATTGAAGAATCATTCTGCGGCGCTCTTATGACCACATACCTTAACGTGCCTGTGCGCGTATTCATATTGAATATATCCCTATTCACATTAAATATATCTACTGGTTTATTCCTTTCTTTACCCATGAAAAATGAGCGGATTTCCGTCAACAATTCATTTAATTTCTTATTTGATATAACGCATTTCTCCACGTCAATTATCTTTTTGTAGTCGTCTTTTTTTCTGAGGCCAATTCCTATTATACCATTACTGCCAGTATCATTAAGATGAAAATTAGTATTATTAGAGTGAAAGAGAAAATCCATTCTGTTTCTGTAATAAAATTCATTGCCTGAGAAGAGTTTGATATTATTTTCGCTGAATGTTTTGTCCAGAAATGAAGCTTTGCCTAGAGCATGAGCTAATGCCTTCTTTTTATTTTCCAGTTGAATGCAGTATTCAATATGCTGCGCAGTGCATCCGCCGCATGTCCCAAATTGTGGGCATAATGGGTGTCTCATACACAGAAAGAAGAGGGAATGGTTTAATAATGTTATTATTTATGGGAGGGAATTACCTTAATCAGGAGAAGATATTTATGAAGGGATTCATATTTCTGAATCGGTTTCTTTTGCTCACAATCCGTTTGTGGGACGCAGTCCCCCGTCTCATGAAAAATTTATTTTTTTAAAATAGTCGTAAGAAGAAATAAACTAAAAATAATCATGAGACGGATGGCTTCGCCCAAGAACGAAAAAAAACAGGGTTAGTATAATATGCAAATATCAACAACAAATAATATGCTAGACCATAATCTAGCATCCACTTCAATAATACTTATAAATTTCCGCATATTCCAGACCAATGTGATACATAAATGATACTAAAGAAACTAAAACTCCAGAATATCCGTTCATATCAAAACCAGGATATTAATTTCCCTGAAGGGATTGTTCTGCTCAGCGGGGATATTGGGGCTGGCAAAACAACGATACTTCTAGCGATAGAATTTGCGCTTTTTGGCTTTAGCAAAAGAACCCTCAGCGGTGACTTATTATTGAGGCACGGGAAACATGAAGGAAGTGTTGAGCTTAGTTTCTTTCTGAATACAGATAATAATACAAGTAATAATCAAAATTACAGTGCAAACAATAATCAAGAGTACACTGCAAAGGATAATACAAAGAATAATCAAAATAATGTACAAAGCAATAATGAAACCAACAATCAGAATAATACACAAAACAATATCTTAAGCAATAATGAAGCCAACAATCAAGATAATACACAAAACAATATCCTAAGCAATAATAAAACCAACAATCAGAATAATACACAAAACAATATCCAAAGCAATGGGCAACTTAACAGGCAAAAAGAAGTGATTATAAAAAGGACATTAAGAAGATCAAACCAAGTAAAGCAGGAGTCTGGATACATAATTGTTGACGGCGTTAAAACAGAATGCACACCCAGCGAATTAAAAACAAAGGTTCTTGAGCTTTTGGGATATCCGCAGGAGATGGTTACAAAATCCACTGACGTAATTTATCGGTACACTGTTTACACACCGCAGGAGCAGATGAAACAGATTCTTTGGGAGGAAGCAAGTACAAGGCTTGAAACATTAAGAAGGGTATTTGATATAGATAAATACAGGAGAATTACTGAGAACTCAAATGTTGTTCTAAAAGACTTAAAGAACAGAAAATCTGAGCTTGTTGGAAAAACATCTGATTTAGAGGGAAAAAAAAGAATAAAGTCTGAAAAAAACCTGCAAAGAACTGAACTTTATGAAAAATTTAAGGCTAAAAACAGCCAGCTTGAAACCATCAAAAAAGAAATTCTAAAAAAAAAGAATGACCTTTTAGCGGCAGAATTGAAAATTAAGGAATTAGTGGCATTAAAAAATAATTTTGCAATAAATGAAGTCAGGCTTAAGAATATTACTGAACAGAAACAGGATAATGAAAAAAGGATTGGTATGCTTATTGCGCAGATAAAAAAACTAGAGGCAGATATAACTAATTTTAAGATAATAAAGCCAGAAGAGGTCAACAGGCAAAACTTAGAGGATGAGCTTGCTGCAGAAGAAAAATTTCTTGACGACATTAAAGAAAAGAAAATAAAATTAGCACAGGAAATTGAGTTTAACAATACAAAAATAACAGAGATATCAGAAGAGATTAAAGAAAAAAAAGAATTGGCTAAAGATGTTATGAAAAAGAAGCATGATATTGAGCTGATTCAGAAAGAGATAGAAGGAAAGAAGGCATTAACAGACACAGCTGAAAAGCTTGGCAAAAGAATAGAAGAATTAAACATGCTAATAAAAGAGAGGGATATTGAAATAAACAAGGCAAACAAACTGAAAAAAGAGATTCTCTCAATAACCAAATGCCCGACTTGCCTGCAGAATATTGACGATGGGCATAAAGACCACATCACACTAATAGAAGACAAAAAAATAAAGAATGCCAATGATGTTATAAGAGACGTAGAGATTGAAAGAAAGGAAAAGCTTAAGGAAAAAGAGAAGATAAACAAAAACCTAGAAGACCTAAGGGAGCAGGAGAAACTAATCGAAAAATTAAAGGCAGAGTTTAGTGTTTTAGAAAAGTATAGCACAGAGCTTGAGAAAAAGCAGAGGATGCTTGAAGAGTTTGTAAAGATAAGGAATCATCTCAAAGAGGAGAAAACCTCTGCGGAAAATATAAATCCTGAGCTAATTAAAGAAAAGATTAATCATAAAAAAGAAATCCTCTTCAAAATAAGGGAATATGACGAGAGAGTTAAACAAAAACAGATGAAAGAGCAGGATTACCATGAGAAGAATGAAGAATTAATGCATTTAAGGGCTTCTTCAGAAAATTTAGGCAAAAGCATAAATGAAACAAAAGCTAACCTAAGCGCAGTTGAGCAGAAGATTACTTCTTTTGAAAATATTGAAACGCAATATAATATATTAAAGAAAGATGTTGATGAGAAGCTAAGCCTTGAAAGGGCAATTGAGCTGGAAATTGCAGGATTGAACAAGCAGATTGATTATACTAATGAATATCTGAACCTGTTGGACAAAGAAATAACTGAAAAAGAAGAGGCAAAGAAAACAATAGACAAAATTGATTTTCTCGTCAACTGGATTGATGAATTCTTCACAAATCTAATGAGAACAATGGAAAAGCATATCATGATGAAGCTTTATTATGAGTTTAATGAGGTGTTTATGGAATGGTTCAGCAAGCTTATTGAAGACGAGAATTTGAGCGCGAAACTAAACGATGAATTCACGCCAATAATTATCCAGAATGGATATGAGACGACACTGGAGAATCTAAGCGGCGGGGAAAGAAGCGCTGTTGCCCTCGCTTACAGGCTGGCGCTGAATAAGGTCGTTAATTCTTTTATAACTTCGATAAATACAAAAAATCTGATAATATTAGACGAGCCGACAGACGGATTTTCTCAGGAGCAGCTTGACAAGATAAAGGATGTGCTCGACGAGCTTAACATAAAGCAGATTATTTTAGTAAGCCACGAATCAAAGATAGAGAGTTTTGCAGAGCACATAATCAGGATAACAAAAAGCGAGCATGTGAGCTGTGTGGTGTGAGATGTTTAATGAAAAGAAGAGTTTGTTTAGTTCCTGGCATGTCCAACAAGTTCATTATGATAAAACTGTTATTCGTTCTTCGTTTTTCGTTCTTAGTTACGAATGACGAAGAGTGAAAAACGAATAACTAATGCTTTTTCATGTGACGGTGGACTGCGTCCCACAAACGGGTTTAAAACATAATAATTTATTGTGAGCAGAAAAAAGAAGTTAAGAAATATAAACTAAGAACCCAATTAATCAAGGTTTTATCTAATCCCCAGCGGTGTTGCTGTTAATTGCGGCGGAACACCAATATTAGGGTACACATTATTATCCTGATTATTATTCATACTATTTTCCATAGAATAAACATACCATCCATCCTGCTCTTTTACTGCCACTGCAACCCTGTCTGGATTAACATTGATTGCTTCTTCTGCAAAGTGTCTTGCTCCATTTCTAAGACTATATCTTTCTGTGCTTAAAAACTGCGGGACAATACCGTCGTATAATCCAGCGCCGGTTTTAAACCCGGCAATTACTTTGAGATTTGGAAATTTGGCAATCAATGGTTTGTATACAGCGTCGATTGTTTCTTGGTCTGCTCTTACTGTATTGCATGCGCTGAAGAAAACTGCTTCTACAGAATCTGAAGAAGGCAGCGAGCTAAAATCAAGAGAACTTGCGTAGTAATCACCAAACAAATAACCTGCTCCATACTGGTGGTGGCCTGTCAGAACCAAAATACCATAATTTCCATTAGTAAATTCTCTTCTAAACTGCTCAAAAGTATCCTGCCCTGTGCCATGGCCCAAAACACCATAATCATTCTGAACAGATGTCCTGCCTAACCAGCCAATAGACCTAAGCACTTCAGTATTTTGCGGGTTAACTGTAAGAATATATGCATTTGTATTCGTGATTATTGTGTCCGGTGTTGTTGGCAAGTCTGTGGTTGGCTGGGAGATAGTAGACTGACGAATAGATTCTGTTCTTTCTTCAGCTTGAGGTGTGGATACATTTATAATTTCTTGAGGAGTATCTCTTGCTCTTTCTGAAGCAATACTTTCTTCGTGAGGTGAAAAGAGCAATGAACCAAGACTTAACACTGCATAAAGTGCTATTGTCGTCGCAGTGCCCGCAATAAAATAATCGCTTCCTGTTTTTATATTGCTTCTTACTTGAGCAGGATTTCTTCTGCTGTCAATCCATTCAGTTACATAGCTCTTTATTATTGTTTTAAAATCATGACAATAAGTTCTAACTCTATTCAAATATCTTTTTGGCGCTGATGTTCCATTATGATCCAATGAATCACATGAAGTATCTATAAAATGATATAATCTTTTAGACAACGCAGAAACCCCTCTTCCAATACCCCTTGCAGCTGTTTCTACTGCTCTTGAACCAACTTCAGCAGTGTAATATGCAGCATAAGTTGATGCTCTTACTCCAATATCAAGTGCTAAAGCGCCAATATCCAAAGATGTAAAACCAGCGATTTTTAATGCATCAATTGAGTTTTCCATAACTCTTTCCTGAAACCTTGCTCTTCCACTTGGAACAGAAGCTGTTCTTTCTCTTGAACCAGAATCTGCTCTTGAATCATAATCTGCTCTTGCACCAGCATCTGTTCTTGCTCTTGAAACTCCTGCTCTTGCATTCTGTATATCTCTTCTCCATTCAGGAGTATTTCTGTGCAGATATCTTGTCGGAGCAAAAACAATATTTTCCAAGTCACCATTATTAGAATAAATTCTGTTAGAACTTGGATGTACTGCGATTAGAGTATCACCTAATTCAAAGTGTATAGCATTAAAATTAGTCCTCACAGTATCTTCCAGCATATCAATAAGGATTATAAATGTTCTAATTTATAAAGGTTTCGTTTTTTTACTACTAATTAATAGTTATAATGCTCTTTTTAAGAACAATAGATAACTGAAATCAAGGCATATTCATAAAGAATATTTATATATCACCTTGATTTTTGATTGCAATTGTAATTAGTAGATACTATGAATAATGTTAAATAATTTTTATTAATAGTGAACAATCAACGGGGTGTAAAACATGTCAAAGAAAGATGAATTATTAAGCGAAGTCTTAAAGAGAGCAAAGAAATCAAAGAAAAAACCAACCTTGGTGTTATGTGAAGGTTGGGATGATAGGGGTTTAAGGGCAGCTGAGTTTGTTGTAAAAGAAGGAATTGCCAATATAATTATATTAGATGTGGGAAATAAGGTAAGTGGTACTGGAAAAAAACAAGGTGTAAACACTTCTTTGTTTGAAGTCATTGACATAAAAGACACAAAAAACTCAAGAACCACAAAACTAAAAGAAGAATTAGCTGAAGCATTATTTAAAGCAAGGGAAAAGAAAGGCATGAATAAAGAGGCCGCCAAAATATTAATTGAAGATGAGAACTATTTTGGCTGTATGATGGCCTTGACTGGAAAAGTAGATGGTGTTCTTGGAAGTTTGATGAGGCCAACAGGTGATTTAATGAAGCCTGCGCTTCAACTTTTAAGAAAAGGTTTTGTTAATGAAGTTACTGTGGCATATGACCCAAAAAAAGACAGAGTTTTGTTTATGTCTGATGGTTCTTTAAACATTTCTCCAACTCCTGAGCAATTAGGAGAGATGGCTGTTAATACAGCAGGGGTTGCAAAGATGTTTAGCTACGAGCCAAAAGTTGGCATCTTGTCATTCTCAACAAAAGGCTCTGGTGGTGATACTTCTGAAACATTTGCAGTGCGGGAAGCAATAAAAAAAGCAGAAGAACTGGCAGAAACTAAAAACCAAACTTTAGAAATTGGCGGAGAATACCAGTTTGATGCTGCTGTTAATCCTGATGCTGCAAAAAGAAAATGTCCAGACGACAAACTTGCAGGGCAGATTAACTGCATCGTATTCCCAAACCTAACTGCAGCGAATATATTTGTGCACGGGATGGGGCAGTTTTCTGACATGGAATTCCTGTTTACAATTATGTGCGGAATGCTCAAGCCAGTCACAATACTTGGAAGGTCAATGCCGTATGAGAGCGTGAAAAGTATGTTCATTGTGACGGCGGTTGAGGCGAGTGAAAACAAGGATTCATGATAATAAAAGCATAGTTGATGAAAGTAAAAGTAAAAAAAATGAATAAACTGTTAAAAATTATACGCAAAACAGAATGGTACAAACAGGCAGGGAACTCTAAAGCTTATTACATCTTCACGCCTTCCAGAGGTGCAGTTGAAAATATCGGATCAAATATTACAATTTGGTCTTTAAAAAATACTAAGCTGGTTGAGGGTGTATTCCCTTTAAATGATTTTATCAACGCCTCAAAAAAAGCACTGGAAGAGCAGAAAAAAGATTCACAATTTATTGACAAGTATATGTCAAAGTGCAAAGAGAAAAGCATTGAACTTGACAAATTCTACACAAAATTTCTGAAGAAAGAGGTTTCTAAGTTTAATATACCACAAATTGCAAAAGCATTGCATGAACTTGAAAAACTCAATTATAATTATTGGGTAACTGCGTATTTATGCGATGCATTTGATCCAAATGGAGATGATATGCTAAAAGAAGAAATAAAAAAATATAATCTCACACTTAGCAAAGAAGAAATTGCAGCTTTCATGCGGACTAATTGGCTTAATTATATGCAGGAAGAGCGCTTAGCCATGCTCAAGCTTGCCTTAAATGTGAAACAAAAAAAGCTTTCCTTAGGCGAGGCAAGAAAACAGCTTGAAAAGCATGCTGAAGCTTATTTTTATATTGACAATAGTTGGGAATCAACAACTGTGTTAACAGCAGATAACTTCATGAAGCGTTTAGAAGAGACATTAATTACTAATGCAGAAGAACTGAAAGAACATATTAAAGACATTGAAACAAATCGGGAAAAGGAACATAAAAAACTGCAGAAAAAGTATTCAATACCAGAAAGCTTAATGAACGTATTTTACTTTTTTAGCCAGCTCTTAAAATTAAGGGATTTAAGAAAGGGGCAAACCTTGATGACGAATTATCTGTATGATTTATTTTTTTTAAGAGTAGCAGAAATATTTTCTCTTAATTTTGAGGATTTAAGGGTAATATTGGCAGAAGAAATCACAAAAGATGTTACTGCAGAAGACATAAAGAAAAAAATAAACGCGAGAAAACAGATTATTGTTGAAGCTGTGTGGAATAAGGGAATCATTCATTATTCAGGAAAAGAGGGTATAAAAATATATGATGAAATTAATAAAACATTTATTTATAAAGGGGACATAATAAAAGGAACTCCTGCTTTTACAGGTAAGGTGAAAGGGTTAATACGTGTAATTATGGGAGAGGCACATTTTAGCAAGTTTAATGCTGGAGAAATACTTGTTGCATCAATGACGCGCCCTGAATATGTTCCACTGATGAAAAAGGCAATTGCAATTATCACTGACGAAGGAGGCATAACTTCACATGCAGCGATTATATCAAGAGAACTGGGTATTCCTTGCATCGTCGGAACAAAGATTGCTACAAAAGTTTTAAAAGACGGTGATGTTGTAGAGGTAAATGCAAATCATGGTGTAGTGAGAAAAGTAATGTGAATATTAATTATTTTATGTTTAATTATATTGTCTAAGTTGAATTTATGTGTATGTTACTTAGTACCATAATTATATGTTACTTAGTCACATAAAATATGTTACTCAGTACCAAAAAATTTATATACTTAGTCACATAACAAAATTCTGTTGATAAAAATGAAGATAGAAAGCCATATAAGAAATCTGAAAGAAAGCCTCGACGAAATAGCAGATGCAATAAAACAAGGGATTGTCAACAAACAGAGAACTATTGGTTTTCACACATCGGCGGCTTGTGCGGACATGTTTGAGATATTGCTTCATAAGAAAAGTCTTATCCCACCTGATATATTAATCAAACATGAATGGTTTGCCTCAAAAAACAAGATTAATGAAAAGTTCAGGTTTGAATTTGATGGAAAAAAGGAGATAGTAGAGATGATAAGCGAGATTGAAAGAAAAAGAAACATACTATGTTATGGCAAGCCGCAAAGAGAAGAAGATCTTGAAAAAATAATAATTTTATTCAATCAAATAAAGGAGAAATTCAAGGAGCTGGGTTTAAATGAAATCGAATAATTTGATAGCATATGCAGTAGATTTTACATCTTTCTTTATTCAGAATATTGAAGAGGTAGAAAGACATGAAATAAAAAACATAATATTATTTGGAAGCATTGCAAGAGCAGACTTTGATAAGAACAGCGATGTAGATATATTTATAGAAACCGCAAATAAAAACATAGAAATTAAAGCAGAAAAAATATTAAATGATTTTTATAAAAGCTTGAAGTATACTAAATATTGGAGATTGTTTGGAGTAAATAATGAAATTAGCCTAAAAGTCGGAGAGCTTGATAAATGGGAGTTAAAATCAAGTATTATTTCTAATGGGGTTATCCTTTATGGAAAATATAGGTCAGATGTAACAGAGACAAAAACAAAACAGTATACTCTTTTTGAGTTAAAAATAAAAGGAAAACGAAAAAATATGATAAGGATATGGAGAAAACTGTATGGTTATAAACAAAAAGTAGGCAAGAAATGGTATAATACCGACGGATTGATAAAACATTTCAACGGAGAAAAAATTGGCAAAGCAATATTTATTATCCCAATAGAAAATACTCAACCAGTATTAAAATATTTAAAAGATAATAAAGTTACCTGCTTAATACACAATATATGGAAAGGGGAAATATAAATGGGATTAATGTGGATAAAGGAATAGTAAAAAAAGTTTAAGCGAATATAAGGGAGACAAAATAAAAAACCTGCCAACAATCTGCAACATAAATGTTGCAGTATTTATTGTTGGCAGGTTTAAATTTGGAAAAGACTTCATCTGTGACCTGAAGGTCACAGTATTCGCTTTTCCAAATAAAACCATCTACAAATACCTTTATACTAATGTGATATGGTATAAGTACCATACTCATATGGTATTTTCACCGAAAGATTAAAAAGATGGATTTTCAAAGTGATTTAAAATGATAAAACTAATAATATTTGATTTTTCAGGTGTCTGCTATACTGAAGAGGAAAAGCCATATCTCCATATCTTCGCAGACAAACATAAATTAAAATTCGAGGAAATTGAGCCATTTTTCAACGAGCTTATTGTTAAATCTGAAAGAGATGAAATTTCCGGCAAAGAAGTATGGAACAGAGTTATGAAAGAATTCAAAATAAAAGAAAAATATGGCGCAGAAAGGATAATAAAAGAAATGGTAGACATAAAAGAAGAAAAGAAAGATATGCTTGAACTTGCCAGAACACTCGGAAAAAGATATAAAACTGCGTTCTTCACTAATTATAATAGAGATTTTTGGCTTGAAGTGGAAAAAAGATTTAATCCCGCCAAATATTTTGATTATGGCATTGTATCTTATCAGATAATTTCAAGAAAACCAGAGCCAAAAGGATTTTTAGGTATACTTGAGCATTTTAAGGTAAAGCCAGAAGAAGCAGTATTTACAGACGATTCATTAAAAAATGTTCTAAAAGCAAAAGAGCTTGGAATAAATGCAATACATTTTAAAGGAAAAGATGAGTTTGTAAAGGAATTGAAAAAGTTAGGCGTCAATGTTTAATTGTAAAGCAAATGCAATAGATTTTCATAATCGTTGATTACGCTTGCTGTAACTCAGGTGTTTTAAAATGGATAAATTTAAGAATATAATCAACCCAAACAAAGAACTGTTTAAATGGGGGCCGATTGATGCAATGCCCATTTACCCTGATATTTGGTATGGCGCGCTGGTTAAATTCGCAAAGCGTTTTGTGAGTTGGCCGTCTTTTCTCATGTGGGTTCATGACGAGAAAATCATGTTTATCTGCGAATATCAGCCGCTTAGGGATACCGGCGAGGAGAATTTTAAGAAGTTTATTCTTGTTGATAAAGAATTCAAAAAAAATTATGATGAATGGCAGGGAATATTAAAAGAATTAACAGAGCACATAAATAAAAATTCAAAAGAAAAGATTGCAAAAGCAGGCAATAAACAATTTAATAAAATATTTGATGCATTTGCAGGGATATACCACAGATTCTGGATTATTGGGCTGCTGCCTGAGTTAAGCAACTGGGGCGGCGAGCAGATGCTTAGGAGCCTGCTGAGAAAAGAGCTTAACAAAAATAGAATAGATGAAAAGAAAAAAAATACAGAAGACGAGAAAGAATTTCAGGCTGTTGTAGAGAAATTATCTGCGCCGGAGGATTATTCATTTTATCAGGAGGAAGAGCTGGATTTGCTCAAAATTAAAAAGTTTGAAGCTAACAAAAACTTGTCTGAAAAAATGATTGATGTACATCAGCAAAAATTTTTTTGGCTGTTAAACAGCTATCATCACACGCAAGTTCTATCCACAGAACATTTCAAAAAAGAATTGTCAGCATTGCCGTTAAAAGAAGCAGAAAAAAAGCTGAAAGCAATTGAAGATATGAAAACAAATGTTCTGAACAGAAAAAAAGAGCTGGTAAAAAAATACAACTTAAGCAGTAATGTCGAGAAGATTGCGCACAGGCTGGCATTCTGCATATGGTGGCAGGACCAGAGAAAAAAGTTTATTTTTATTACAAATGCTTATATTGATGCTTTGTTAATGGAGATGTCAAAAAGGTTCAATATTAATTTTGACAGCCTGCATTATTACTGCATTGAAGAAATTAACAAACTTATAAAAGAGAATAAGCCTCTCGCTGAAAAGGAGATAAGCTTGAGAAAGTTATATTTTATGAGAAATTATTATGCAGGCGATAATAAATCAAAGGTTTTCTGCGGAAAAGATGTTGAGAACATAATTAAGCCATACACAGAAATAAAGATTTATCCTAACCTGAAAGAATTCAAAGGCACTGTTGTAAGCATTGGAAATAAAAGCAAGGTTAAAGGCATTGTTAAAGTCGTAAAATCTGGAAAAGAAATAGGCAAAGTAAACAAAGGCGATGTTTTGGTTGCGCCGATGACTGCGCCGGATTATGTCGTCGGAATGAAAAAGGCTTCGGCAATAATAACCGACGAGGGCGGCATTACATGCCATGCTGCAATTGTTTCCCGTGAACTTGGCATACCATGCATCGTCGGAACAGGCATTGCCTCAAAAATTTTGAAAGACGGAGATGTTATCGAGGTGAATGCCAACCACGGCATTGTGAGGAAGATAAAACAGGAGTGAACGCTCTTTGATGGTATTAAATTATTACGAAAAAAGAGTATTGTACTATAGAGTTAGCTATTAAACATTGAGTTAGTAGTTAAATAAGGGCGCCGAGGGAGGGAATTTCACTTCCCCACTCAAAAGCCTTGAACCTTCATAGGTACGTGGTGGTACCTTACCTGCTCTTCAGGCAAGCGCCTTTACCACTTTGGCTACCTCGGCGCATTGTATAATTCGGTAATTAGTTGTCGCTTCTGGAGTATATAGGTGTTTTTAAGCTTTATAAACAAAACACCACATCATACACTTTTCTGATTTGTCTACTAATTTTCGAATTTCTTGCTATACATCTCGTCGGTAAAAGCGTATAATTCGATTATTAGTTTACAATTCGGAAATCAGTTTACAGTTTTTTCCTGTAAACTTCTTCAGGAGTTTTATAGTCGAGAGCGTGATGTATTCGCCCTTCATTGTACCACTTTACAAAGTCCTGCAACGTCTCTTTCGGGTGTTTTTTGAATCTTTTCTTCATCGTATCAAACCATTTCTCCATCTTGCCGTTTGTTTGAGGATGATTCCTGCGAGAAGTCCAAAAATCAATGCTCAACACTTTCAATTCTTCCTCAAATTCAGAAATGCCTTTCTTTCCTTTTTTATCGTGTTTGTTTGCATAAAACTGCGATCCTTTATCGCTTAATACTATTACAGGGCATGCTTCATTTTGAAGTATTGCCTGATAAAGCACAAACAATGCATTCTTTGTGTTGGCATTGCTAAACTTTCCAGAAGCCATTATCTTTCTGCTTCTGTCGTCTATGAAAATACAATACCATTCGCTTTTGTATTGGCTCCAGTCGCAATGCCACATATAGTTGCTTATTGGCCATTGGTATCTGACATACTTGCGCTGTCCCCTCCTCTTTTCACATGGCTCTGTTAACTTGTTTTCATCAAGGATTCTTTGAATTATGTGCTGTGAAACACTAAATCCCTTTTGTTTCATTACAAAATGGATTTTTTCACTTCCATAATCATCTTTATTTCTTATATCAATTACTTTCTTAACAAAAAGAGGGTTTATCTTTAATTTTGGTTTTCCTGATTTTTTAGCCTTATATGCCTCTGCTTTCTCTTTTTTGTATTTACTAGCCAATTTGTAAACCATTTGTCTACAAATCTTCTGTATTCTTGCTATCTGTGTAGCACTCCTTCCAGCTCTAAACTGGTTTATTATCCACTTTCTTTTCTTTTCATTTAACTTTTCCATAAAAATCACCAAAAAGGATGGAAAAGTCAGAAATTTAAGAAGTGTAAACTAATTATCAAATTAAACACTACCTCGGCGCATCAAAACTTTTATATATAAGTTTTGACTATGATATATCGTGGTGGTATCTTATCTGTTCTTCAGACAAGTTTTAGCCTTGTAGCCAATTCGGCTACCTTTTCTTTTTTCCTTGATTATTATGTTAAGTGTTATTATTAAATCCTTGTTGTAGTGGAAAATACATCTTTTCGGCGCAACCTGAAAATAGTATTTAAAAGGTAAAAAAAGTTCGAAAGACTTCCGGCTTATATAGCTTTTTTTAGAATTGTCTTAAAATTATGCCAAAATAAAGAGATAGAACTCTATTGATACACTCTGCCCAATAAATCTGCCTTAGTAATAATTCCTACTGTTTTTCCTTTGTCTTTTACAATAATCATTGGAGAATATTTTAATAATGAGCCGACAAGTGTTATTGTTGAATCCTTGCTTATTATTGGCGGGCATTCGCTCATAAATTCTCTTACCTTTGAATCTGGGCTGGCATTATTCATTATTGCATCAAGTATCTTTGCTTCTGAAATCATGCCAATAAATAAATCATGATGTTTTTGGTCAATTACTGGAATCTGTGAAATGCCTTTTTGCTTCATGATTTTTATCGTGTGCTTAAGCGAATCCTCAGCTTTGACTGAAATAATATTTTTATTGATTATTTCTGAAGCTTTAATCTCTTTCTTTTGATTAAGGCTTTCTATTGCAGAAAAGATTTTCTTGATGTTAGTATAAGTAGGATCAATTTTATTGCTCTCAATCTTTGCAATCAATGACTGCGAAACACCTGCTAATCTAGCCAGCTCTGTCTGTGTAAGACCATGTTTTTTCCTAAACTCCTGTATTTCTCTCAGTTCTGATATCATTTTAAATAATTGTCTTAATATTTATTTTTAATAGTTATATTAGGTGCTTGCACCAACATATGATTATTGACAAAATAACAGTTATTTATAAACTTAATGAAATATTATTCTTAAAAGAATTATTATCTCCTTAAATTATTCGTTTCGTTCCTGGGCGCAGCCACCCGTTTCACTATGATGTTTTAGTTTATTTTTTATTTTACTATTTTAATATATAAAATAGGAT
>JACQSP010000144.1 GCA_016205905.1 Candidatus Woesearchaeota archaeon | reverse complement strand
TTCTTGATAATATCATCTTTCTAAAGCCTACAAGCTTTGCTGAGCAAAAAAAGTCATTTGAAAAGCTAAAGGATATTGTTAATGACAAAATTGGACTTATAGTTGTTGATACTATAGCAATGCTCTATCGGTTGGAACTTAGCAAAAATGAAGATATACGTGAAGTCAATATCGAGTTAGGAAAGCAAATAGCATACCTTACGGAAATCGCAAGAAAGAAAAATATTCCTGTGCTTATAAGCAACCAAGTTTACACAGATTTTGATGAAAAGGACAAAGTTAATATTGTGGGAGGGGATATTTTGAAGTATGGAAGTAAGTGTCTTATAGAACTTCAGATAACTCCAAATGGCAACAGAAGGTGGATTTTGAAGAAGCACAGATCATTAGGAGCTGAAAGAGAAATTTTATTCAAGATTGTTGAAGGAGGAATTATAGGGACTAAAGAAAGCAAAGGGTTTAAGCTGTTTTAGAATCACCTTATTATATAAATAATCTCTTAAACCACTCCATTATTTTTTGAATAAGCCCGGTGCTTATACATTTATTGTCAACACAAATGTTAGTAGAACATTCATAATTATTGTTACAACCTATATCCTCTAATTTCTGATTTTTAAATGTATAATCAATATCACAATATTGGCTTTTAGTTCTTGTGCCTATTGGTAAGCATACTCTGTTCTCATTTAAGCATCCTTCACAAATAGAAGCACACAAGCCAGATTTGCAGTTATTTGATACACACTCATAGTTATTTTGGCAATATTCTTTATTTTCTTTTTGTTTAATTGCATTTTTGGTGATATCACAATAATAATTATAGTTGTCACTCAGAAATCTTGTACCAAATGATATGCAGTTATTATTGTCCATTAAGCAACCTTGGCATTCAATTGGTTTACTTATTATTTCTTGTGAACCATCATTGTTGTAAGGTTCTTGGGAAGATTGCACACAAGTACCATCTGAGCAACCATATTGACAGTAATATGTTTCTCCATCTCGTGTATTATCAATACCGCAATAGAACTCAAACAATGTAGTTGAATCAATACAATAATCAGTATCTGTGTAGTTTAGCCATTTAACACTACCTTTGAAATTATAACTTTTTCCGCCATCAGAATCCACGCAAGATTGTATGCTAATAGGGACAGATTGATATAAAGTATATTTATCTCCTTTTAAGTTGTATTTCCTATAATTTGCGAGTACATTTGCTGCGTCTCTCGTTTCTTTATCTGAATATCCAGTCACTAAAATATAGGAATATCCTTCTTTTGAGGTATAAATTTTTATAATTCCTTGACCAGGTTGTAGACCTAAAGTGCAATCACTTGGATTGCCAGCAATTTTAAATGAGATAGAATTAACACAAGGGCTTCCGACAGAAATGATATTTTGATTAAGAGAATAAACTTCTGTATCGAGCTTTGTAAGACCAATATTGCTGGTCACAGAAGGCAAACTGTTGAGGATATCAGTAAGTGCAACTACATCACTAGAAGGAGCCTTTGCACCGACAACTAATATTGTATTCAAATTACCATCTTTTACAAACGGCTTTGGGTAAAGCTCTAGCCCATTATTAAGAGGCATTTCACTAGAAAATTGCTCGATACATACACCATCTCTGCAACCGTTTGGACATTTATATGCAGTTTCAACGTAAGGAATTAAATTTCCACCAACGTCATAGTCACAATATGCCTCGCTTATGTATGGGGCTTCTCTTGCTATCGTACATGTCTCACTACCATCTGGATTAAGTTGATAATTACAACAAGTGTCTTTAAATGTAAAAGGATATCCTTGTGGGTGAATTCCATCAACTTCCCCATACACTAGATAATTTTTTCCACCGTCAGAGTCCATACAAGAGTTTTTAGTTTCTTTAAGTTGATTTACGTAAGCATAATTGCTCGGAGCACTTTCACCATTTGGGTTGACTGCAGTAACATAGTAACCATACTTAATACCTCCTGCTAGCATGTCGGGATCATTGAAATATTTTTGTGTAGTAGCACCAATGTATGAAAACTGAGCATAATTCTTGTTTTTGTAAATATAGAATTTTTCACCATCCACATTTTTCCACGTTAACTTAACATATTTTAATGAAGCATCTGTAAATAGTACAAGTAAGTCATAAGGCGGTTTTGGTACACCCTCCTCCTTAATACAAGCACCATCTTTGCAACCATTTTGGCATGGAACCTCTTTTAAACTTGCAGCTGTGTTTGATCTGATGCATATTTGTTCCATGAGCTTACATTTCTCACCGCTGCATGCTCTAACTGCTTGAGCATAATCACCATTGGGCTTTGGAGCATCATAATAGAGAATGCATTCGTCTTTATTTAGACGCTTAACACCATTCTGTATATCTGTAACTTCACCATAAGCATAAATGTTTTCACCGCTATCAGAGTCTGTGCATTTTTGTTCTGAGGTTATTACTATATGCTCTTGTCCTCTTAAATTGTTTTGTTGATAATTTACAAGAGCGTTAGCTGCTGCTCTTGTTTCTACGTCTGAATAACCCTTAACAACGATATGTGCATAACCATTGTACGAATATAAATTTATTTTACCTTGACCTTGAAATAGTCCTTGTGTACAGTCCTGTGGATTACCCCCTATCCTAGAGGTAACTGCATTTGAACAAGATGAGCCGACTGAGATTATGTTTTGGTTAAGGTTACATTGATTAGGGCCTGGGCAAACTTCACTAGCCAATTTCGCAGTTCCCACATTTCCAAATCGCTGCTGTAAACTAACTATGATATCACTCATAGCTATAACTTCACCTGAACCTGCATAATCGCCTACCACAAAAATTGCATTGAAGGTGCCATCAGATCTTACAAACATTCCAGGATAACCTGATAAGTCAAGTGTTTGTGCATAAGCCAACTTTGTAATAAAAAATAAAATTGTAAAAATAGTTAAGAATTGTTTTGTAATTTTCATTCCAGCTTAAGTTTCCATTCGCTATTATATAAATTATCCTAATAATGTTATATTGTAAAACATATATATTTCACACCATACTCCCCATAACCTTTTTAAACACTTATTCATAAGCTAAGGTATATGGGGGGTAACAAGCTTAAAGAATTTCTTGATAAGCAGAGAGAAATACAAAATGATAAATCTGCTACTGAA
>JACQSP010000149.1 GCA_016205905.1 Candidatus Woesearchaeota archaeon | reverse complement strand
ATTATAAATAGATTAATCATTCTTCACTTAAAATGTCAGGCTTAACAGAGAAAGTGATTAGAGCAGCAGTTGGTATTGGAATAGCCGGAGCAGTATTAACCACTTGTTATAGTTATTATTTTTCTGATACTGTTCGCACAAGAGTAACAGACGCACAAATGACAAAAGTAGATGAGGTTTATATGATTGCCACAGAATACAGGCCTTTTAAAAATGAAGATGCATGGTACAGATTTAAATTTGATTCTGGAACAGTACAAAATAATGCGATAAAGCTAAAAGGAAAAGAAGTGGATATTACAAAATATGGATGGAGATGGTCGCTCTTTTCTATGTATGAAAATGTGGTTGGGATTGAAGAAGCAAAGAAGTAAAATCTAATACAAAATGAAACTTAAGGAAGTAATACTTTATTTATTCTCATCTTTTAATTGTCTTTCAAAACCATAATAAATATATATCTAAGTCAATTGTCACATATTAAAATGAGATTATTTGAAAATATATCTATATCAATAAAAAGTGATTAAACATGGGATTATTTGAAAATATGTTAAAAGATACTGAAACTTTATTTAAAAACGAGGTGGCATTAAGCTTTGATTTTCATCCAAAACCTTTAATGTACAGGGATGTTGAGCAAAGACAGATGGCTAACTGCATCAAGCCATTGTTTCAAAATAGAGATGGCTATAGCTTATTAATCCATGGCAGACCGGGCATTGGAAAAACAATTGCCGTGAAACAGGTTTTACAGGAACTTAATGAAGCAGAAACATCTGAAGCTGAAATTATTCCCTTGTATATTAACTGCTGGCAGAAAAATACAACATACAAGATAGTGATAGACATCTGCGAGCAAATAGATTATACTTTTACTCAGAACAAAAAAACAGAAGAGCTTTTAAAAATTGCAATTGCAAGGTTAAATAAAAGCAGCGTTGTGTTTGTATTTGATGAGATTGATAAAGCAGAAGATTATGATTTTCTGTATACTTTTCTTGAGCAGATTTACAGGAAAAGCATTTTATTAATTTCAAATTATAAAGAATGGCTTATACAGCTTGATCCGAGAATAAAATCGCGGTTAAACCCGCAGCTTCTTGATTTCAGGACATACAATCAGCAGGAAACAAAAGGTATTCTTGAGCAGAGAAAAGAGCACGCATTTTACAATGTATGGGACAATGATGCATTTAATATTATTGTTGAGAAAACATTTCAGCTGAAAGATATAAGGGCAGGGCTGCACCTGATGAATATTTCAGGGCATTTTGCAGAGAATGAAGCATCGAGAAAAATCTCAAAGAAACATGTTGAGCTTGCCATTGAAAAGTTAGACGAGCTGAGTGTAAAAGATTTGGGCTTGGAAGAGGATAAACAATTTATTCTCAGCATTATAAAATTAAATACTGGCAAGAAAATCGGCGATTTGTTTAAATCATACCAGGAAAACGGCGGAAAGATGAGCTACAAAACTTTCAAGAGGAGAATTGAAGATTTAGAGAGAGGAAAATTTGTTTCCATTAAAACAGTAACTGGTGGTGATGAGGGAAGCACATCTATCGTGACATATTTAAGCGCAAACGGCAATACTAAAAGTGCAGACAGCACAAAGAAGCTGACTGATTTTTAGTTTGCTATAATGTCGGACATAAATACTTATACAAATAGTTATGTCCGACAAATATATAGTCATGGACATCAATAGTAGATAAGTAGTTCCGTGACTATATTCGTGGACTTTAACTAAATATATACTGATATTAAAGTCCACCGCTATAGTAAGTGACACGATTTGTATAAAAATTTACGTCACTTACTATAATTCATGATTGTAGATTGATAAATTAGTATTTGTTTAGTTATAGGGTGAAACCACCATTTCACTAGGATAAAAACAGGTAAGTCGTATGTCGTCAGATGTTTTTTTCGTTTTTTGTTTACGACTAACGACAAACGACTTACGACAAACAGTTTTTTTCATGAGACGGGTGGCTTCGCCTTAGTACGTGTTAAGAGCGGAAAACAGAAATTCAGCTAAACAAATACGAATTCAAGAATAAACTAATTGGTTTAAACACGCGATGATACCATGAAAATTTTAACAAAAGAAGAATTTTTTGTGCACAAACAAGAATATCTTAAAAAAATATTAGACGGCGCTGTATTTATTTATCCAACTGACACTATTTATGGCATTGGCTGTGACGCAACAAATGAAACTTCTGTTGCAAAAATAAGGAAGATAAAAGAAAGATATGATGCTCCATTCTCTGTCATTGCTCCAAACAAAGAATGGATCGAGGAAAACTGCGAAGTGTTTGGCAAAGGACATGACTATTTAAAAAAATTGCCAGGAAGATTGACATTAATTTTTGCATTAAAGCACGGGGAGTGTGTTGCTTCTAACGTAAGCCCTGAAAAAGGCAAAGAGTTTAAAGAGCATAGTTTAGGTGTTAGAATATCAAATCATTGGATTTCTGACATTGTGAAAGAATTAGATATTCCTGTTATTACAACATCTGTGAACAGGCATGGCGAAAGTTTTCTTACGAATATAAGCCGTCTTCCTGCTGAAATTAGAAACAAGGTTGATTTCGCGATAGATGTCGGCGAGATAAAAGGAACACCATCTCAGGTTATTGATTTGGTGAGCGGGGAGGCGATTGTGAAGCGATAGAGAAAGATAATACTTATTGTGCTTTTTATGTAGAAGTTATTTCTTTCTAATTCCCAACCTTAACATTCCCAACAATCTTCTTCACCATTGAGATTGCGCTTAAAACAGCGAGATAACTTGTTTTTGGATTGTTTGGGCTTGGTAAATTTTCTGTTACAGTTGTTAGTTTTCCAAAATCACCCTCGACGACAATCTCGTGCATATTTTTGCTTGAGTTCGGATCCGCAACAATTTTTACCTTTGTTTTTTCTGCGCCGATTCCTGCGATGCTTAAAGACGCTGCAACATTTATGTTTGCAGGAAAAGCATCAACTGCTTCTAATGCGCTGCCTTCGAAGATGATTGTTTTCTTTGTGATTGTGTTTAAATTCAGGTTATTTTTCACGATATACGGCGCGCCTTCCAGCGCTTTTGGCGGTTTTGTTGTCGTCAATGTGACAGAATTAATTTTTCCTATTGACGCTGAGTTTACGCCGTCAATACCGCAGATTGCGCCTGATGGAATGTAAAGATTACAGTTTTTTTCTTCTGCTAATTTTAGCAGGTGTTCATTGCTGATAATGCCGCCGACACTCATAATCATTAAATCTTTGCCTTTGTAAAATGTTTTTTCAGCAACTTCTTTTACAATATGTTTTGATGCTGATTCAATTACTAATTCTGATATTTCAATAAGCCTATCAATGCCAACTATTTGTGGTTTTGTGCTTAATTGAATAAGAAGTCTTTTTGCTTTTTCTTCGTCGACATCACAAAGCGCAACTATACTTACATCTTTAAATTTTTCAATAGATTTGGCTAATTCGCTCCCGATTGTTCCGCAGCCGATTATTCCTATGTTCATTTTAATATTAGGTGCTAGGTCCTGGGTGCTAGGTGTTAGTAGCGATAATTCATCGTAACTAGCACCCAGCACCTAGCACCCAGCACCTATTTATATCTAGCACATATTATTTTATCTCCAGCATTCTGTCTATCGCTTTCTTTGCGTTTATTCTTATTTCTTCTGGCACGATAATCTCATTTGACTCATTAAGCAGGGTTTCATAAACTTTTTCCAGTGTTGTTTTTTTCATATTATAGCAATAGCCTGCAAAATGCTCGTCTTTCTCAAAGTCAGGAGTATAAAACTCTTTGTTTGGCAGGTCTCGTTTTAATCTGTTTACCATTCCCTGTTCTGTAAGCACAATAAATTCTTTTGCATTGCTCTCTTTTGCATATTTAATCATTCCTTCTGTCGAGCAAACTTCGTCTGCATGCCTTAAAACATTCGGCTTGCATTCAGGATGCGCAATAACCTTTGCGTTAGTATGTGTTTCTTTTGCGCGAATAACCTGCGCTTCTTTTATAAAATGATGTGAATGACAGAAACCCGGCCAAAGAATAATATCTCTGCCTGTTACTTTTTTAATATAATCACCAAGATTTCTATCTGGCACAAATATGATTTTTCTGTCTTTTGGCAGAGATTCAACAACCTTTACAGCGTTTGCGCTTGTACAGCAAATGTCACTTACTGCCTTTACATCTGCTGAAGTGTTTACATAAGAAACTACTAAAGCATCAGGAGATTTAGGATTTTTCTTTTTAATATCATTTTTCATCTCAATGACTTCTTTTACATCTGCCATTGCAGCCATTGGACAGCTTGCATCTTTTACAGAAAGCAAAACTTTCTTTGCAGGATTTAGGATTTTGGCTGTTTCTGCCATGAAATCAACGCCGCAGAACAGAATAATATTTGCTTTGGTTTTTGATGCTTCTTTGCTAAGGCCTAAAGAATCACCGATATAATCAGCTACTTCGTAAATCTCTGGGCGCTGATAGTTATGTACGAGAATAACTGCGTTTTTCTCTTTTTTAAGATTGTTTATTTTACTAATTAACTGTGCTTGTGATTGTGTTTGTGGTTTTTGATGTTCTGTGAGGATATTATGTTTTGTAGGCATATTAAGCAGTAGATTTTGTTCTTATTTAAAAAAATAATGGATTAAGATTCCTTAAATACCAATAATCCAGAAAAAATATAAATCAATATATTAAGTAACAGATAAATTAAGATATTCAATAAATAAATGAGGTGGAATTATATGGTAATGGAATTATTATTAGGGCAAATTACAACCACAATGTTACTTTTGCTGATTCCCTTGATTATCTGGGAAGCAGTATGGAAAGGCATTGGATTATGGAAATCTGCGAGAAACAACCAATTGGTGTGGTTCATAGCAATTCTTGTGATTAACAGCGTCGGAATTCTGCCGATAATATATCTGCTGTTTTTCCAGAATTGCTGTAAGAAGAAGTAAGATATTTTAATTTAATTTTTTATAATTATT
>JACQSP010000146.1 GCA_016205905.1 Candidatus Woesearchaeota archaeon | reverse complement strand
TTAAAGAACCTGCTCAAAATGCAATAGTGGCAGAAAATGCAGTAATGACCGAAACAAATGAAACTAATCAGGAAAATAAAGATGACGACGACAAAAAAATAAAAGAAGGATTCAGTTTTATTTTTGGGTAATCTATTTTTTATTTGTTTAGTTCCTGCGCGAAGCAATTGTTCAATAATTTTAAGTTTTTTATTTAGTTACTGGCATGTCCAACACGTTCACTATGAAAAATTAGTAAGTCGTAGGTCGTTTGTCGTCAGCTGTTTTTTACGTTTTTTTGTTTTTTCGTTTACGACTCACGACAAACGATTAACTACAAACAGTTACTATTCTTCATGAGACGGTGGACTGCGTCCCCAGTTCGGATTGTGAGCAGGAAACAGGATTGTGAATGATAAAAATATATCAAGAAGAAAGAAAAAAAGAGGTCAACATGAAAATCTACAAAATCAGATGTAAAAAATGTGGGCATGTTATGAATTATATGCCTTTAAAACCGATTTCAAAACAAAGCATAAAAAAGTGCGTATACTGCGGATTCAGTATAAACGTTAAGAATTCTTTGTCTTGATTTTATAGGATTTTAAATAACATAACCTTTTTTTGTTTGAATTAACTGTACGTGGTCACTTTATTTAAAAAAAATATATAAATGACTCCTTATTATTCTCTTATAGCATGGTGGCTGTAGTGTAACCTGGCAGCACTGGGGACTCAATTGTTTGCATAATTTTATTATTGCAAATGATTGCTTCAATGTGGTTTGCCAGAAGGAATAGCACTTCTCGCTCAGTTCTTTTTGAGTGAGCAGCGATCCTCTAGTCTGGGTTCAAATCCCAGCAGCCACCCTTTTTGTTCTTTAAATTCTTATCATTAGTTTGGGCTTCATCCAAAAATTATTTATCTTTTTTTAGTAAAAGTATGAGCAAAACCCAACAACAATCATGGCACGGACGGACTTTTTCTCTGAAAAAGTCCTACTCGGCTCAGCTAAAGCTTCGCCTCGTCCGGCCATGTTGTTGGATTTTGCAGAGAAAGAATACTATGTTGAATTTTTGGATGAAGCTATTAGTTTGTGAAAGTGGTATTGAACGAAGTGAAATACCATTGATGGTATTTTCCGAGGTTTTTTTATTACAAAAAAGCTCGTGGTAATCCCAGCAGCCACCCTTTTTAATTCTGTTTTCCCCCAAAACATTTATAAATAACCTGCCTCTCCAACGATATAAAAGCCCGAGTTTAGAGCGCATTTAGGGTTTTCATGATAATTCATGATATTACTTCGTTCTAAACAAATTAAGCTTTTGAAACTAAAAAATAGAATATAAGTATACCAATGTGATATAAACTATATTTAATCAAACTTTAACCAAACAAACACTAAAATGGCAGAAGAAAAAAAGGAATTTCGGCACTTAGTCAGAATTGCAAACACAGATTTAGACGGCAGAAAACCATTATATTATGCACTAACAAAAATCAAAGGCGTTAATTTTATGTTTGCCAATATGGTTTGCCATCTTGCAAAGATGAACCGATACAAAAAAACAGGAGATTTGAATGATTCAGAAACTGAAATTCTTGATAATGTTCTTAGGGATCCTATTAAATATAATGCTCCAGCTTGGATGCTAAACAGAAGAAAAGATTATACAACCGGCGAGGATAAACACGTTATAACTGGTGATCTTAAGTTTGCTACTGAAAATGATATTAGATTATTGAAAAAGATAAAAGCATACAGGGGAGTTAGGCATATGTTTGGCCTGCCTGTAAGAGGACAACGTACAAGATCCAATTTCAGAAAGAACAAAGGCAATGTTATGGGTGTCCAAAGAAAAGCAGTTGCTCCGCCAAAACCTGAAGAAGGCGGTAAAGGTGGTAAAGGCGGTAAAGGAGACCAGAAAAAGGGCGGCGGCAAAGAAGACAAGAAAAAGTGATTAACCCTATATAATAATTAATATAGTTTAGATTAATAATTAATTAGGCAATTGTCAAATTCATTAATTAATACACATAATTTAACTTAAATAATTAAGGTGCAAAATGGGAGATCCAAGAAAACCAAAGAAACAATATACTAAACCATTACATCCATGGAACAAGGACAGGATTGAGTTAGAAAAAGAGCTAACCAAAACTTATGGTTTCAAGAATAAGAAAGAGATTTGGAAAATGAATTCTATCTTACATAATTATACTGCTCAAGCTAAAAAATCAATTGTTGCAACAAGCGCGCAAGGTGAAATTGAGAAGAAGAATATGATAGCCAAGCTGGTAAAATTAGGGCTAATCAAAGAAGGTGGCCAGATTGATGATATTCTTTCATTGACAGTCAAAGATATTTGTGAAAGAAGACTGCAGACAATAGTATCAAAGAAAAACCTGGCAAGAAGCGTAAAACAAGCGCGGCAGTTTATTATACATGGCCATATTAATATTGGCGACAGAAAAGTTAGTGTTCCAAGTTACCTTGTTTCAGTTGGGGAAGAACCATTAATTTGTTTTTCACAAAATTCAGAATTATCAAGGGAAGATCATCCTGAACGTGCTTTAAAAGAGAAAGAAGCTAAAGCAGCTAAACCAAAATAAATTACAAAATAACTTAATATTGTTAGGAGTTCAAAAAAATGGCAGATAAGGAAGAAAACTCACAAAAACCACAACAACAAGAAAAGCATGAAAAAGTGCAGGAAAGATCACATGAATCTTCAGGTGATTATCAGAGATTCAGACAGCCATTAAGATGGGGGATTGCACATATTTATGCGTCATATAATAATACGATTATTCATATTACAGATATAACTGGATGCGAAACAATAGCTAAATGCTCTGGCGGCATGGTTGTTAAGGCAGACAGATTAGAAAGTTCGCCAACAGCTGCAATGATTGCTTCAAAAAAAGCAGCAGAGACAGCAATGGAAAAAGGAATTAATGCTATTCATGTAAAAATAAGAGGCGCAGGCGGCCATAATGGCCCTGCTAATCCAGGTCCTGGCGCTCAGGCAGCAGTAAGAGCCTTGGCAAGAATGGGATTAAGGATAGGTATTATTGAAGATATTACACCTCTGCCGCACGATGGCTGCAGGCAAAGAGGAGGAAAGAGAGGAAGAAGAGTTTAATTATGAATATTAGGATTATACAATTTATTTTAATCTTATTAACTAAACAATAACGAGGACAAAAAATGGACATAACCTTACTTGAAAAAAGCAAAGATCAGACAAAACTTAGCTTTATTTTGAAAGGCGTTGATGCTGCATATGCAAATTCATTGAGAAGATACATGATTAACAAAGTGCCAACCATGGCAATAGAAGAAGTAGAATTCAGAAAAAACAGCTCTGCATTATACGATGAAGTTGTTGCCCATAGATTGGGATTAATACCATTTACAACTGATTTAAAAAGCTACAATCTGCCAAGTGAATGCAAATGCAAAGGAGCAGGATGCGCACAATGTCAATTGAAAATCACACTCAAGGCAAAAGGACCAAAAATAGTATTGGCATCACAATTAAAAAGCAAAGATCCAAAGGTTGAGCCTGTTTATCCTGACACGCCTATTGTTGAACTGTTGAAAGACCAAGAATTAGAATTTGTAGCAACAGCTGTTTTAGGTGTTGGCAAGGATCATATTAAATGGTCGCCTGGATTGGTTTATTACAGGCACAAGCCAAAAATCACAATAAACAAGAACAGTTTTGATGAAGCAGAAGATGCTGCCAAAAAATGTCCTGTAAATGTTTTTGAATTCAAAAATAACAAAATTGCAGTCGACAATGATAATTTACTAAAATGCACTTTGTGCAATGCATGCGTTGATGCCTGCAAGCACGGAGAGATACATGTTGAGCCTGAAAAAGATACATTCATTTTTACAATAGAATCATGGGGGCAATTAAGCTGTAAAGAAATAGTAAAAGAATCAGCAAAAGTATTTGATAAAGCAATTGAAGAATTGAATGAAAAAGTTAAGGAGATAAAGGCAGATTAATTCCCTATTTTTTTATTACACAGCATTATTACACAGTATTAATAGAAAATAGTCGAAACTAAAAAACAAAACTCGCAATAACATTTTATTGCGAGGGTGCCGGAGTGGCCAAACGGGCTAGGTTGAGGCAGCGGAAAACTTCTGTTTTCCTGGGCTTGAAGCCAAACTTCAAACGCCTAGTGGCTTAGTGCCTACGCGTGTTCGAACCACGTCCCTCGCATTATAATAAAAAGGTAAAAAGTAAGAAGTTTGAGGTAAGAGGTATAATGTAATCGTAACCTCTAACCTTTAACCTCTTACTTTTTACTTTCAAACCATAAACAAAATGAAATCAAACAAATCAAACATACAGCTTGTAAAACTTGTTGAAGAATTGAGAAAACAAGGAAGTGTTGAGCAGGTTAACCTATGGAAGGCATTAGCCAATGAATTAGACGGATCTACAAGGCACAGACGGGTTGTTAATATTTACAAACTGAACCAGCACACAAAACCAGAAGATACTGTTGTTGTTCCAGGAAAAGTGCTTAGTGTCGGGGAAATAGACCACAAAATTAATGTCGCAGCATTCAATTTTTCAGCGCTTGCCAAGGAAAAGATATTAAAAGCACATGGCAATACGTTATCAATTGATGAGTTAATGAAACTAAATCCAAAAGGAAAAGGAATAAAGATAATCGGCTAAAAAGCCATACTTTATGTAGATTAATTGTTAATCACTGGGTAAATGATATACAATGATAATAGACGCAAAAGATTCAATTTTGGGAAGAGTTGCTGCAGTTGCAGCAAAGAAGGCTTTGCTAGGTGAGACTGTAAACATCGTCAATTGTGAACATGCACTTATAACTGGCAAAAAAGCCAATGTTATTGCGGAATATAAACACAGAATATTTGTAAGAGGCACGCCAAGGAAAGGGCCACATATAACGAAACAATCAGACAGATTAGTCAGAAGAACAGTAAGAGGAATGCTGCCATTTAAGAAGACAAGAGGCAGAGAAGCTTTTAAACGTGTTATGTGCTACATTGGTGTTCCAGAAAAATTTGCTAATCAAAAATTCGAGAAATTGGATCACGCAGATATGTCAAAATTAACTATATTAAGATATATTTACCTTAAAGATCTTGTTAAAGAGTTAGGTGGAAAAATATGAAAACAATTCATACTTCTGGAAAGAGAAAAAGAGCAATCGCAAGAGTTGTACTCACACCAGGCATAGGTATTGTGAAAGTTAACAATCTGCTGCTTGACCATTATGAGCCAGAATTGGCAAGATTAAAAATAATGGAGCCTTTGCAATTAAGTGAAAAATTTGCAAATAAAGTTAATATGTCTGTTACAATAAATGGCGGCGGCCAGATGTCACAGGCAGATGCAGCAAGGCTTGCAATCTCAAAGGCGCTTGTTGAATTTTCAAAAAGCAATACTTTAAAAGAAATATTCCTAAAATATGACAGGCATATGTTAATAGCTGATACAAGAAGAAAAGAGCCGGCTAAGCCAAACGACTCAAAAGCAAGAGCTAAGCGACAGAAATCATACAGATAGATAAATTATTATTCGCTCAATTACACACTTTTATAATAATCAACAAGAATATAATGTCGGACATAAATACTTATACAATTTGTTATGTCCGACAAATATAGTAAGTGACACGATTTGTATAAAAATTTACGTCACTTACTATAGATAATTGAAATATAATTGGTGAACAAAAATGATGATTCCAATAAGATGCTTTTCATGCGGAAAGCCAGTAGCTCATTTATGGGAAGACTACAAGAAGCGTGTTGAAAATGGCGAAGACAGAAAAAAGATTCTAGATGAGATAGGATTAGACAGATACTGCTGCAGAGCTTTGTTTTTAGGGCATGTTGACTTAATTGAAACTGTCGGAAAGTTCAAGAAGTTTTAATGCTTTCTTTTTGATGTTTAGATGTTTATTCTGTTTTTTATAGTTTTGTTTTTTATTTGTTCTTGGCATGTCCAACAAAGTTCACGAATAAAAGTAAAAGGTAAGAAGTATAAGGTAAGAGGTACGATGATAACATCGTAGTCATTCCCTCTTACCTTATACCTCTAACTTCTTACCTTTTTATTCATGAGACGTGTGGCTGCGCCCACAAACGCGCTGTGAGCGGTAAAAAACATTAATTGGTTAAACAAAAACTTATTTTTATAACATTTGTCACTATAATCACCATCAATACCATCTTCAAACATAGATGTTCTAAAACAATAAACTATTTATACCCTCTTTTGTTTGAGTTTTTGGTTTCAAATTTATAATAATATGAACCTTTTATATTTAATCTTTTAAATTGAGCTAATTAATGTGAATTAATGTTTAAATGGGTGTTAAGAGTGGACAAAATAGCAGATAAATTTGATGTAATCATTGTTGGCGCCGGACCTGCGGGATTATTTGCAGCAAAACATTTAGCTGAGAATTCTGAGCTTAAAGTGCTAGTCATAGAAAAAGGCAGGGATGCTCATGAGCGAAACTGTCCAATGAAAACAACAGGCATTTGCTGCCATTGCAGCCCGTGCAATATCATAACAGGTGTTGGCGGTGCTGGTGGTATGTCAGACGGAAAGCTTAATCTTAATCCTTATATCGGCGGAAATCTTGTAAGATATACTAATACAGAAGAATATGCTTATGAACTGATAAATTATGTTGATGAAAGTTTTGTAAGTTTTGGAGCGCCAAAAGAAATCCTGTTTGATGCAGAAAAAGCAGCTAAACTTGTAGAAAGGGCAACAAAGGTCGGCGTCAGATTCATCCCAATCAAACAAAAGCATATTGGCAGCGACAGATTAGTTCAGGTAATAAAAAATTTTAAAGAGTATCTTGAGAAAAAAGGCATAACTTTTCTTCTGAAAACTTGTGTGGATGAATTAATAATTGGGAACAATAATATAATGGAAAACAATAATATTATCGGAACAAATAAAATTATTGAAACTAATAAGATTATCGGCGTTAAAACAAACAAGGGCGATACTTATTATGCAAAAACTGTGCTTCTTGCACCTGGCAGGGAAGGACAGAAACAGTTTATTGATTTCACAAAAAAATACGGAATAAAAGCAAATTATTCCTACATTGATGTTGGCGTCAGAGTTGAGGTCAGATATGAACTAATGAAAGAGATAACTGACATTAATTATGACCCGAAAATACATATCTTTACAAAAACACACGATGATTTTGTCAGAGTATTTTGCACTAACCCGCAGGGATTTGTCGTCAATGAAAATTATAACGGCTACATAGGCGTAAATGGCCATGCGTATCACAACAAAAAATCCAATAATACTAATTTTGCGTTTTTGGTTAGGATAAAATTAACAGAGCCCTTGGAGAACACATTTGAGTATGGGAAAAGCATAGCTCAGCTTGCCACAACAATAGGGGGAGGAAAACCTGTACTGCAAAGTTTAGGGGATCTAAAAAAAGGAAGAAGATCAACTAAAGAAAGAATAAAAAAATATTTTGTGACACCTACTCTTAAAGATGTTACTTACGGCGACATTTCCATGGCACTGCCGTCGAGAATTTTGCGTGATATCAGAGAAGGTTTAGAACAATTAGACAAACTCATACCTGGAATTTGCGCTGACCATACATTGTTATATGCGCCTGAGATTAAATATTATTCTATGAAATGCGAGATAAATGATGAGTTTATGAGTTCTATCAACGGCCTTTTTGTTGCTGGAGATGGTGTTGGGCACAGCAGGGATATTATTAACAGTGCCTGCACAGGGATATTGGCTGCGAAAGGTGTGGTGAAGTATTTGAAGTAAGGTTAAATTAGTATATTTTAAATACTTATCTTGTTTAACTTTAACTATGGCTAAAAATATCAGCAAATCTTTATATTGGACGCCAAGAATCTTGTCAATACTATTTATCCTATTCTTAGCATTGATGTCATTAGATATTTTTGAAGGCAATTATGGAGTATGGGGAACAATCTTAGGATTATTTATGCATAATATTCCCACATTGATTTTACTAATTTTTCTATTAATCTCTTGGAAATACGAATGGGTTGGAGGGGTTGTTTTTATTCTTGCAGGAATAGTATACATTGTAATGTTATTGATTAATGCCATTAAAAATGGTTTTGAATGGTATTACTTGTCTTGGGCGATACAAATTGCAGGGATTGCATTTCTTATCGGAATTTTATTTTTTGTTAATTGGTTCAAAAAGAAAAAGTAGTGTTTGATTATTTTGTGCTTTTGTATATATATACATCAATTAACTTATTCGAAAATTAATTATTGTGTATATATACTCACTTCTCTTCAAAACCTTTAAATACAACACAGTTTAACTTATTTCTAATATGGCTGAAATGATTGACACTGCACAACTGCAGGAAAAATGGATAAATAAATGGAATGATGCAAAGGTTTTCGAGGCAGTTCCTGATAGTTCTAAACCTAAATTTTTCTGCACTTTTCCTTACCCTTATGTTAATTCAAGGCTGCATATAGGGCATTTGTATACTTTAATGCGTGTTGAAGCCCTTGCAAGATATAAGCGGTTAAAAGGGTTTAATGTTCTTTTTTCACAGGGCTGGCACGCAACAGGCAGCCCTATCATCAGCGCTGCAAAAAGAGTTCAGGAGCGAGAAGAAACACAAATAAAGCTTCTCAAAGATTTAGGCATAACTGACAAAGAAATAAAAAAGTTTGAAGATCCTAAATATTGGGTGGACTATTTTGTGCCGTATGCTGAAAAAGATTTTAAGGCCATGGGTATCAGTGTTGACTGGAGAAGAAGCTTTGTAACAACTTCCTTGAATCCATGGTATGATAAGTTTATAAGATGGCAGTTTAATAAATTAAAATCTAAAAATTATGTAATCAAGGGAAAATTTCCTGTTGTATGGTGCACTAAATGCAAGAATGCTGTTACAGACCATTCAAGGATAACAGGTGAAGGAGAAACTGCCCAAGAATTTACACTGCTTAAATTTGAGTTTGGCAATAAATATATTGTTGCAGCTACGTTGAGGCCAGAAACTGTTTTTGGGCAGACAAATCTCTGGGTCGGGCCAAATAATGAATATGTTGTTGCCAAGGTTAATGACGAGCTTTGGATAATCAGTGAAGACTGCGCTAGTAAGCTGAAAGACCAAGAAAGAAAAGTAGAAATTATTAATAGAATAAAAGGATATGAATTAATCGGCAAGATTGCAAAGGCGCCAGGCATAAAAAGGGAAGTAATTATTCTCCCGAGCTTTTTCTGTGACCCTGGCAAAGGCACAGGTATTGTAACTTCTGTTCCGAGCGATGCGCCTGATGATTATATTGGATTAATGGATCTGCAAAACGATTCAGCAACATGCAAAAAATATGGATTAGATATTGAACTCCTCAAAAAAATACAGCTAATATCAATCATTGATACACCTGGTTTAGGCGAGATGGCTGCTGAAAGAGTTTGTATGGATATGAAGATTAAATCCCAGCACGAAAGGGAAAAGTTGGAAGAAGCAAAAAAGCTCGTCTACAAAAAAGGGTTTTATGAAGGCATCATGAATAAAAACTGCGGCAAATATGCTGGATGGAAAGTTGAGAAGGCAAAAGACAAGGTAAAAGAAGAATTAATTAAGAATAATGAAGCAGAGCTGTTTTATGAATTAACTGGCAAAGTAGTTTGCAGATGCTTAACACCATCAATGGTTAAGATTGTAGACGACCAATGGTTCATTGATTATGGTAATGAAGACTGGAAAAAGCCTGCTCATAAATGTTTAAATGAAATGAAACTTTATCCTGAATCAGTCAGAGAGCAGTTTAATTATGTCATAGACTGGCTGCATAAATGGGCATGTACAAGAGAGGAAGGTCTTGGCACAAGACTGCCGTGGGATGAGAAATGGCTGATTGAAAGCTTAAGTGATTCAACAATCTACATGGCTTATTATACTATTGCGCATCTGATAAAACAGATTCCTGTCGAGAAAATTGATGATGAGTTGTTTGATTATGTATTTTTAGGGAGAAGTTCTAAAGATCCCAAAACCAATATTGCAAGCAACACAACCAAAACTGAGAAGGAAAAAAATGTTGATAATTTATTAAATCAAATGAAGAGGGAATTTAACTATTGGTATCCATTGGATTTCAGGAACTCAGGCAAAGATCTTGTGCAGAATCATTTAACTTTTTTTATATTCAACCATACTGCAATATTTCCCGAGAACAAATGGCCAAAAGGCATTGGTGTCAATGGCTGGGTTACTGTTGACGGCCAGAAAATGAGCAAAAGCTTAGGCAATGTTATTCCTCTGCATGAGATGGCTTCTAAGTTTGGCGCAGATGCTTCACGGCTGACAATATTGTCTGGAGGAGAAGGATTGGATGATCCTAATTGGGATACTAATCTTGCAACCTCACTGAAAGTTAAACTTTCACAGCTGCCTGAATTCTGCACTGAGCATTATAATAAAGGCAGGAATGAAGCCACTATTGTCGACGAATGGATGGTATCAAAATTAAATGAAATTATTAGCAATACTACAAAGGCAATGGAGCAAACATTGTTCAGGACAGCTATACAATCATGCTACTTTGAGTTACAGGCATCTATCAAATGGTACTTGAAGAGAGCAGGAACACCTAACAAAAAAATTATGAATAATCTTATTGAAGCACAATTAATTATGCTGGCTCCTTTTACTCCTTTTGTTTGCGATGAGATCTGGGAAAGAATTGGCAAAAAGACAGTTATTTCACAGGCAGCATGGCCAAACCCCGACGAGAAAAAGATTAATCAACTTCTTAATCTGAAAGAGGATTTTATAAAAGATGTTATTGATGACATTAAGTCTGTGCTTGGAATTGTAAAAATAACACCAAAAAAAATAATATTATTTGTTTCAGAAGAATGGAAATATTCTATGCTGAAAGAAATGTCTAAGCTAATGGAAAGAACAAGAAACCCAAGCGAAATAATAAAAGCATTAATGCAGATTGAAGAATTAAAGCAGCATGGCAAGGATATAAGCAGTATTGTTCCTAGATTAATTAAATCAGGGAGGCTGCCAAGATATGTTTCTGACGCTGAAACTGAATATAAATTCCTGGCAGGCAACAAATCATTTTTTGAGAAAGAATTTAATTGTGTGTTTGAAATCATCAAAGCTTCTGAAACAAAGGAGCAGAAAGAGACAAAAGAACAAGGAGAAACAAAGGAACAGAAAGAAAGAAAAAAGCAGAAAGCATCGCAGGCAATGGCGGGAAAACCGGCGATATTGGTTGCGTGAGATAAAAATGTATATTATACTTTAGGTAAAATTTGATAAGTTTCATTACGTGTATAGATACTAAAACTTAATTGATTTCTTTTGCGTGAATTGGCTTTATCAAAATTCCGTCTGGTCTTTTCTCAAATACCCCATAATCCCCTGGTTTTATGTTAAAATCTTTTACAACTCTTGTTGGAAATCTCATTACCATTGAATCTCCAAGGACGCCAAATTTTCTGACAAACTTTCTTCTTCCTGTTTTTATATCGAATTTGATAAGTTCACTGGATGTAAAATACTCTTCTCCACACTTAGGGCATTTTAAGCATTCTAAAGTAATTCCTTCTTTTACACATTTGGCTGTCTGAACATTTGTTCCGCATTTATAACAAGTTTTCATGAACTTTTTCATTTTCCTTTTTCCTCAAAAAGATATCTATATTAATTAATAGATATTTATATGTTTTTCGCTTTTCTCAGTAGATTCAAAGGTAAGTAATGAATAAAAACGTTGCATTTGAAAAAACAGAAAATTGTCTTGAAAAAATAGAATAATCAAACAGAATCGCCAGGATAAAACTCTTCTCTTGGATCATAAAGTTTCATGAAATATTTTTCCTTATCCTTATCATTATTAGGAATCTTCCAGTATTCATTACTAGTAAACGGTTTATCTTTTATCGCATTAATCATTTCCTGTGTAGGTTTCCAGTCTAAACCTAATTTTGTAAACAGGTTCTTTAAAGGCAAACATCTTGAAAACATTCCTTTTAACTTTTGTTCCTCATGACCCATAGATATTAGGTTTTTCCATTGTTCAATTGATTGTGTTTCTACAGAGTTTAACAGGTTTTGCAGCTCTTTGTCGTCTGTTACTAACTTGCCATCTACTTCTACCATAAAATATTCCATATTATTTATTGTGTCGCCTTTTAAAATAGCATGTGCAGCGATAAAATCTGTCTTAAACTTTACATTTTTATTATAAATTGTATAAATCTTGACATTATTAGGGGCACTGCCTTTTCTTTCTGGCCAAATATCTATTGCTTGTAAATCATTTATGTTTCTTATTATTAATATATGACCATCACCATATAAATGAGATACATTATATGGGCATTCTGGCTCAATGCCATAATCCAAATAAATGTCCATGTCAACACCAGCACCGAGATTGTAAAGCGCATTATACAGCTTGCCAAGCAATTTTGCCATGTTTGGTGTTGCCTTAACAGGCTTTATTTTATTAATCAACTTGTGTACATCATAATCATTCATTAGTATATTTGATTTAAACGCAAAATGATCGCTTTTCATTCTTTCCTTGACCATATTGAAGATAAAATTAGACAATATTAATCTTTCATGCTTAGGAATTTTTGCGCATTTTAAATCAATCAAAGTGTGTGTAGATGCAGGATGGCAGGTAAGAACACTGCCAAGAAAATATATCTCACCGATTGAAATCAATATTTGGGGAAATAATGCAGCCATTATCTTATGGAAAAAAGAGCCTGTTTCGTTTGTTATCGAAGACAAGGAGGTTGCAGATGGTTTTAGGGCATTTTTTGAGATTCAGTGGGACATTGCAAAAAAAGTTCGTTTATAATATGTATAAAAATAGTTTATAGAATAACTGTATTTGTTTAGCTGATTTCCTGTTTATTTAGTCTCTTCGCTTACAACACGGACCAAGGCGCAGCCACACGTCTCATGAAGAATAGTAACTGTTTGTAGTTAGTCG
>JACQSP010000143.1 GCA_016205905.1 Candidatus Woesearchaeota archaeon | reverse complement strand
GTTTTTTTATTTATCTAGTTCCAACTTATTTTCTGTTTCTTATCTGTTTTTTTCTGCTCTCAACTCGTTTGTGGGCGCAGCCACCGTCACATGAAAAATAAAAATAGGTGCTGGGTGCTAGTGGCTAGGTGCTAGTTACAAATAATTATCGACACCAGCACCTAGCACCCAGAACCTAGCACCTAATTTTCATAGTGAACGTGTTGGACATGCCAGGAACTAAAAAAATACAAATTTTAAAAGTATCTATGCATGCACCCTAAACATTTTCTTTGTGATAACATACGCTTTGTTAATATGCAGCACATCTGCTGGAATCGTCCATTTAAATTTGTCTTTTAATTTATCCATTGCCTTATCCAATACAGTATTCATAATCAAATAAGAACCAGCAATACCCAAAGCAAACAATGTTCTTTCAAATGCAACTACAGGTATTAATGCTATCCATTGCTCAGCAGTCATTGGTATCGCCCAAATCCATGCTGCTCCACCTACAGAATGAGCTGTGAAAGTTGCGCCCAAACTTTTCAATGAAAAATGATGGGAATATTTCTCTGGCAATAATACAATTATGATTGGAATTGTCCAATACAATGAAAAGAACCATACTGTTCTTCCGACAGGATGCATTACAAAAGCAAATATCGCTATCAATGGCACAACAATGGCAGCAATCTTACTTGTTATATTATATTTTCTTCCGAAATAATACGCTGCAAACAGCATTGGTGTCAGCCTGATTACATTTATCAGTGTGAATGCTTTTCCTGCAATAAGATAATCTGCAATTTCTGAGCCAAGAACAGAAACTGCGCCGAATATCGGCCCGAGAAATGCCCCAGCAATCGGCCCAAAGAACTGGAACAACGTAAAGAACTGATTATTTGCGCCGACTAACGGCGAGAAATTAATCCTGCTGCCGATAAAGACTAATGCGGCGAAAATCAATATGAACAAGATATGTTTCTTTGTTAATTCAAAATTCCTAATTTTCATCTTAACACCCCACTTCTGTTATTTATTATATCCAAGAAACTCTTTTGTATTTTAAATATTTTATGTTTTTTGAATTTTATTTTATGATAACTTATACACGATTAGATTATTGTTATTAAATTATTGGTATTAAATTATTGTTATTAAATTATTGTTATTAAATTTTATATGCCATGCCTCTTATACTGCTGTCTCGGTTGAATTCTCCATTAGGTATAAGTGCAGAAGGCATAAAATCCAGAGATATGTGAAAAAATCCGTGAAACGTATTTGCTAATGCAGTCTGATAATTCATTCTCTCTTCTTCTGAATTAATTTTAAACGCTAGACCTAATGGGTTTTTTGCAACTTTGTCTGCTGGCTTAAGCGGAGCAGATATTACACACGTTCTTCCATATTTTACCCATCTTTCAGGATTTAACATTCTCATGATGTCATATATCTGTTCTACAATCATCTCATCTGTGAGAGGCATATTTTCTCCTCGTGAAACCTCTTCTTCCATTTTTGGAGCATATGCAGATGCAGGATTAGGGTTTATTGCCAAGAATGCGATATAATGCGGAACAATTTTATTGAGGATATCTGCAGTCTTAACAACGTGATCTTCATAATACTTCAATCCTCCTATGCCAGGCATTATCATCACAGAGACATTCATATCTGTCCGCAGCAGCTTCTCAGCAGCAATTTCCATATTGTGATATGAGCTGCTTTTCATGACATATTGCAATACTTTGTCACTTCCAGTTTCAATGCCCAAAAAAATCGTGTTTAATCCGCACCCTATGATTTCTCTAAGCTCTTCAACAGATTTGTTTGCTATGCTGTTGGTTCTTGCAAATCCGGATATCTGTTTTATATGAATTGGATTATATAATTTTGGCTTTGAAACACCTTCTGAAATGCATTCTCTGGATGAATCCCCTACAAATTCATATCCTTCAAATACTTTTCTTGCAATATTAATATATTCCAAAATCTGTGAAGTTGGGAAACCAAATATATCCCCGCTCCCCAAAAATAATCTGTCGACAAGGCCGATACCAAATTCAGGAAGCATTTCCCTTACAGAAAGGCAGTGCTCTTCAAATTCCTTTGGAGATTTGGCATTGAATCTTTTTACCCCTATACTTTTTTGATGCTTGTATGCAGTACAATATGTGCATCTGCCGTATTTGCATCCGTCGCTAACTGACAGCTTTATAGATTTCATGCGGTTTTCTGACGGCGGAGAAAATGGGTCTTCTTGGTAGATTGAGGTATCAAGATACATGACAGCACGGTCAATGGAAAAGTCTCCGATAATTTTTCCGCCTATTATTTTTGTGGAATCTGTAATCCTAGCAGAGGTGTGCGGCAACATTGGTGAGCGGTAATCCTTGAATTGATTTTGGTATAGCCAAGTTACCTGCTTGTTCTCTCTGGTAAGAACCTGCGCAGCAATACTTAACTGTGTTTTTACTAAAGCATATGCTTTAGAAACATTATCTTCTTCTAAAGATTCCTCTTTTTCTGAATATTCCTCTTTTCCTGAAGATTCATCTTCTCTTAAATATTCAGTTGATTCGGCCATATTTCGGGCTGTTTCTCTTATTATCTTTGAAATATATCTTTTGAAATATCTCTCGTCGACAACATCAACAACATATTCTGGCTGTTTAAGATTCTGATGAAGCTTATAACCTATAGATCTTGATGCAAGATGTGCTAATAAGCTGAACATATGTTTTAGGACAGTTACTCTCCTAAAGGCAGGGAACTTATAGTTTGTTGGCTTTCCTTCTCTAATTGCATCAAGCTGTTCCGATGTAAGTTTATGTTTATACGCAAAACTATTCACATGATAATCATAAGGCATTTTATACCATCCTTTTATGCCTTCTTTCTCTTTTTCCAAGCATTTAGCAATGATTTCATCAATCATTATTGCAGCCGCTGATTCTGCGCCGATCTGCGTAACCATTTCTTTATATGCATTTGACACAACTCCTTCGATATCTTCAAAATGTGCATTAACAGTAACAAGGCCTTTGTTAAGGGGTTCTTTGTCGGCTAATACCTTTAATAATGCACCTTTGACAAAACCTTTGCGCTTATTGTCGTAAAACTCTATTTCATACAAGAATTCAGCTAGGGAAGATGGTTCCCCGAATTTAAGCGGCACTGTTTTTCCTTCAATAGAAAACACATCATTCTCGTCCCTGACAAACGCTTCCAACCCCCTAATCTGTTTTAGGGTTACAATATCACCAGAGATTATTCTTTTGCCATCTGCTCTGCTTTCCAAATGTTCAGAAGCGATCTTTTCAAGCCTTTTTGCAACCCGCTGTTTAACATGCTTTTTATATTTTTCAAATTCTTTATGCGTATCTAATTCTTTTTTTGGATATTTTCGGTGTGCAGTGATATCAAAGCCTAACATCAACTGCGCCCATATTTCAATCTCTTGTAAACAAGTATTATAGTTAGGCTCTGCATTCTCCAAGCCAAGCTGTTTTCTTTTCTCAACCATTTCTAGACGAGGTATTATCTTTGTGTTCCACTCATCAGCAAAATACTCCACAGCTGTTCTAGCAAGCTCGTCTGTATTTGATAATCCTGCCAAAAACGCATTATAATCTTGCCTGTTCTTTATATGAGAAGCCTGAGCTAGCTTTTCTTTATACTCTCTTGAGCCTCTTATAACTACAAATGCATTCCTTAATTCATCCTGAGCAGCAAGCTGGTATGCTGCTCCAAGCAGCTCTGAACAGGCATCATTGATTGTGGATTTATCGATCTTCATTGTACAGATTTCTTTTTGTATGCTTCATTAAGATATTCTCGCATAAGCTTATAATCTCTCCTTGAAAATAAGCCACCATATTCAAGAAACTTTGCCTGTGGCCCCATATCTAAGCTCCAAGGGTTTCTCTGATCATTGTGTGTATTGAAATCTTCAGGATCTTTTATATGATGAGCATACTCTTTTCTCAATGCTGTCCCTGGATAAGGCATTAACGTTCCAATCCTTGCATCTACTTTGACATACCCATTGCTTCTTGCTCTGAACTGTTCTGCCTGATTTATTGTCCTCAAAGTTGTATCGTAACTGTCGAACGGAGTTACAATATATGATAATATCATCTCCTGTGAAAAATGTCTCCCTCCTAATAGATTAAATGATTTAAGCTCGCTGATGAACCGTTTTACAGCTTCCTGCTCAGCATCAAATTCTTGCTGTGTCCTAAATCTTCCCTGTAAATTTCTGCCCATCATGCCAGCTACTTCTTGATTTACGCAATCCATGCCTATAAAGTAACTAATAAATAAATAGTCTTTAAATATATTAATCAATTCTTTAAAGTATTTCTCGTCAACCAATAATGAAGGATCCAGATAACATTGAACATACGGTTTTATTCCTTTCCCTCGCAACTTATCAAGCAATTCTAAATAATAGTCAACAGAGTTTTTAGCCATTGGATTTGGGTCCGTCAAATTAATTATTGTAACGGGTATGCCTTTCAATACTCTTTCTAATCCTTCAACAGCCATGTCAACAGGGAAACTTATGCCTTTGGTTGTTGCACAATATTTGCAGGAATTAGGGCAGCTGCTCCTAAGCTGAGCAAAAATAAATCTTAATTTCTCTCCTGTTCCACTTATTTTTTGATCTATATAACTTATTGGAACATGATTTAGTTTAGGCAATTTTCCTTTGCCAGCACCAACAACTTGCCCCTCTTTTAATGTGTAAAGCCCTTCTATGCCTTTGTTGAATCGCCCATCATTCATGACAAGCTCAATAAATGGCTGCATATGGCCGGTGACAGCGAAATTTGCAAATGGTCTCTTTTTTTTAACATTCAACTGCCTATCTTGTTGTGGAAGCAGTGCAATATCAACAGCATCGAAACACCTAATTCCGTCTCTGTCAAATATATTTTCTCGTTCAATATGGTTGCCCCCAGCAACAATTGTTGAGAAAGGGAAATCTCTTCTGATCATCCCGGAAATAACTTCAGCAGCCCAATATGTTTCTGTCATCACAGGTAGGCCAAACATGATATTCCAATCATCCCTAAGACTGTTGTGTAATTCTTCCATCAATCTATTTCCATTACCATAAAACATCTCAAATAAACTTAGTGGCTTTGAAGGAAATTTAACGAGATTATGGAATCCAACTGCTCTTAATCCTTCCTCGATGAACTTAAAAGAAAGATAACTATCACCCGGATTTATAATCCCTTCACTACCAGAAGAGATATTTATCAATACTACTTTGTCTATAGAGCTAGCCATACTTTATATTGGAACAGTTATCTATTTTTAAACATTCTTATAGTAACTACTATAATATAGTCAAAATATCTTAAATTTCCAAAACATTTATAAACAAAGGATTAACCAATAGCTGATTGTAGGGGGATGCTTGACAACCGGAAATAGACTGCTTAGGCTTTTGTTTGAGCAGCTTATTGCTGAGGAAAGTCTGCCCATCGAGGCGAAAGCTGAAAGCGCCACTCATTGTGTACTTTTTTATAAATGTAAAAGGTAGGAGGTAAAAAGTAAGAGGATTAAAGGTTAAAAGTAAAAGGTATAAGGTAAGATGGAACAACTACGATGTTCGTACATCTTACCTCCTACCTTTTACTTCCTACCATTAACTCCTCTTACCTCAAACCTCTTACCTTATACTGTTTTATGCAAAGAATAACAATGAGATTCAGAAATGAATGGCAACCACTCAGAAACGAGACCACCATGGAAATGGAATGATATGGCGAAGTTCTCTGCGAAGAGAATGAGCATTTGAGGAAACTCAAAGTTCATCAAAAGTGAGCAATCATTATGATGAATTAACCCATTGACGTCTTCCAAGGAATGGATGAAACGGTGAGCCCTGGCTGATGCAAGTACCTTTGTGTACGCTTAGTAGAATGTCAAGGCATCAGTTTGTTGTTCGTCAACATTGGTGAACAGAAGGCAGCTTACAGTCCCTCTACAACCTTTTTTTTATTAATTATAATCTTATTTTTATGAATTATGAGAATTATAACTTTTTCTTTATAGTATTAATTTTTAATATTAATATTAAACATATGACTTCTTGAAACCCCTCCAGTCATCCATGGCAGGGCTTATGGTCAACTTTTTTCCTCGCTACTAGATTGTCATTTGTCGAAAATATAGCAGACCACAATCATCTTATCCTTAGTGTTGTGGTCTGCTGAATAGCCAACCAACAAAAATATATTTAATTATTAAGTTAGTTGGCTATATTGCCCTCTCCGACAGAAATTTGTTCGGCTTCTGAAAAAACGCGAAAAAGCCTCCAAATTTCTGTCGTCGTAGCCCGCCATGGCTGGAGGGGTTAGTTTATTGCAAATTTAATTAAAATTTTCTCATTTAATATGCATTATATACAAAAATCTTTATTTTTTGTTTGAGAGTCAAGGAATTTTCGTATAGCAAACGCAGTAATTTTAGTTAATAATCTTCTTTTGTTGAGAACTCCAAGTTTTATTAGAACTCTTTTTCAGCCAGTTAGTATACCAATCTATAAATTTTAATCTCTCCTTAAAATTCTCTTCTTTCAAGCGTTTTAATTCTTTTAAATCAATGTGTGGCAATTTCATGTTAAGTATCTATTAAACACTTCATCTATATTAAGTTTTCTGTTAAATTCTAACAACAAAGCTTTGTTTAATTTATCTTTAAATAGGTTATAAAGAAATCTTGCATCTTCTATATCCTTTTCACTTCCTAAAAACAACTTAAACGGAATTTGTAGTTCCAATGGTGAAATGAATAAATGGTTTCTGTTGAGCAAGATCTCTTTTTTATTATTTAAAGTCCAAATATCTAATTCAGTTTTAGGGAACTTAATTTCAATATTAGGTATAGCTTCTCCTTTTTTTGAAAATCTTATTGCGCATCCTGTTGTTAAATAATCATTATACGCATCTTTTACATTTTCAGTGATAATACATTCAAATAATTTGTTTAACTCATTCCACATTATTTCGAACTGAGCGAGAGTTATTTTCTCCAAGATTATGTCAACATCTTCTGAACTTCTATTTCTTCCAAAAAGAATAGACACATAACCAGAAACAATTACATAATTAAGATTAAGTTTGTTCAAAATAGCTGTAAAGCTTAGAACAAACTCGTCGAGAGTATTAAGTTCTTTTTCTAATTCTATTCTTTCTTTAGTATATTTATATTCCATGTTTAAACAAATATCTCGAAAATGGTTTATAATTATAGTTCAGTTCTGCTTGTTCATAACATAAATCTTCATTGGCTGCTGGCCTTGCATTACTTCTCTTTCTTCAATTAACTTGTATTTATTTAATATTGTGCACTTGTTAATTGAATCTTTATATCCAGCATTTTTTTCGACGATAAAAGTAATGGTTCCGCTTAGTTTTAATATATAATCTGCCTGATGGAAGAATTCATTGTAAATCTTGTCTATTTTGTCTGTCGGAACTGTTTTTGAAGGCACAGGAAGATGCGTTATTATTTTATCAACGCTTTGCTTGTCTAATTTTGTGTCCAGCCATTGCAAATCAACCTTGCTGACATTAATGGATTTATTCACGCCGGCAATCTGCGCATTTTTCTTGATTGCTTTCATGTAATTTATCTGATTGTCATAGGTAATTATCTTAAAATAAGGAGAGAAGGTTTTATCCAATAGGTTTAAGTCAACTTTTAATGATTTTGTAAAAAGCAGTTTGTCCTTTCTGAAAAAGTTTACAGACTTGTTTGTAAGGAATAATGCAGCTTCAATGGGAATCACGCCAGAGCCGCCGAAAGGATCTACCATTGTTTCATTGTGCTTTAACTTTGCAATCCTTATTAGCGAATATGCAACTGCTCCGTTTAACGACGAGCTGTTTGCAAATATTTTGTATTCTCTCTTGCTTAAATCAGCGCCGCAGAAATCAATGCCAATATAGAGGTCTTTATGATTAATAAAAATATAAACAACTGTCTGCGGGTCATTCATTACAACTTTGGTGCTGGTTTTAGCGCTGTTATTTGTAGCAGCTTTATGTTTGTTCAGCAGTAATTCTCCGAATACTTCAGAAACCTGCTGAGAGCCAAACTCATGCTCGCCGATTCTTTCGCAGACAACCTTGAATGTTTTGCCGTCCAGCCATTGAGCAGTGTCAATCTGCTGCGCCAATTGTGCAAGCAATGGTTTAAGCTCTTTAAAGCTTTGGCTGATCTTTGCCCTGCCCAAAAGCAATAAAGTTCTCCTTATGCTTCTTCCCAAATAAGTTAATTTAATGAGTTTTTCTATGTCTGCTGCGAATACAACTGTGCTGTCTTGGACAATGCCTTCCTCATCTATTAATTCTTTTATCTCTGTTAAAGTAATATCCTCAACACCTTTATGGCAAATTGCTAGGCCTTTCATGTATACAACAGAAGTTGATGAGATATATAAACATTGCGGAAGAAAGAAAGTTAAAATGTATAGTAAGTGACCTAAATTTTTATACAAATAGTGTCAAAAACCATGGTATATGTTGGCACTAATTCATACTATTTTATACTACCTAAATTATCATTAATGATAATTATGGGTACTTAGAATAGTAAGAGGATGGACTTATCCGCACTCATCTTCGGGCAGCTTCTTCTTTCCTTCAGGTAGAAGAGATTAAACCATATTTTTAGTGTAAGATTAAGAAAGGTGAGCAAAAGAAAGGGGGAAAGAAAAGAGATTATCACTGGCTGGGCCAAGTTTTGCAGCAGATTGTTCTCTACAACTTGAAAAGCATTAATGAAAATCTAGCATAAGGTTATTTTCTGCTCTGATAAAATGCATTGGTTACTTTAGATAATACTTGCGCTCCATCACTTGTAGTAACAGGATTTTGTGTAAAATACCTAACTGCCTGCTCTTCAGTAACTAATTTTGGTTCTTCTGTAACTACTTCTTGTTCTTTCTGCGCGTCGCCTTCGGCGACCTCTACACGACGTACCCCACGAACAGCACTAATGTAACTGTTGATGAACCTGGCAATGGCACAGAAATTCTGGTCGTCGTGGAAATAGCATGCCCGCACAATAAAATCATCTTTTTTATTTCTTAATTGTTTATCAACAACATATCCCCTTAAAAGATGAACTTTAGTTCCATTGCAAAGATTATCAGTGCCATAAACTCCATTAAACAATTTTTTCTCTTCATCAGTATTGTTGCCATCGAATTTGACATAAGCATAATTTTTATCGCAACCTTCAGTTTCCAATCTTAATCCAGAATAACGCACTTGCACTATTACTAATGATTTAGCTGATTTAATCTGCTCTTTTATTGGACTTTGAGGAAAAAAGAACTGATTCTTGAGAATACCATCATATACATATTCTCTAAGCGTACCACCATATGCATATTCTCTAAGTGTTTCATCCGTTTCATCCATCAAAGGATTACTTTCTTTTCCAAGCATCTCAAACACTGCTTCACCATCAACAAGTCTGTAAATAGCCATGTTGGCAGTAATTACTCCAAAATCTTTTGCTCTAAAGACTTGAACAGAATCTTCCCATGTTTCTGGTTTTATTAATGCAAGATTCGCTAATAAATTTCCGCCTTCACTCACTCTTTCAACAATTTCATTTAATGTCATGATTTCACCAATGGATTAGTTTAGGAGAGGTAAGAAGAAACCATATTTAAATGTTTTGATACTGTTGTTATTACAAGGTAGTTTTTACTTTTTAGACTTAACAAAAACCTTCAAAAAAACTCACATATCTTCCTCTGCTGGCCCATGTTTTTCAATAATTTGCTTTGGCTCAGCAAGACATTCACATCAAAATTAAATCTCTTTTTAACAAGAATCTGCGCATAATGCAGCATTAATTCTTTTGAGGCAAATTCAATCGGCTTGTTTTGCATTGCATTTCTCGCTGCTTCTCGCACAACCCACACGCCAAGGGGAGCGAAATATTCATTTGGATTAATAAATCTCAGAGCAAGCACACTCGATTGTTTTTTCATGAGTCTTAATTGTTCCAGCACTGCAATTCTCGCAGCATAATAGCCGCCAGCAGTTGATTCAGCATACTCTGTCCTGCCCTGATAGCTTTCATAATCTGTTGAGAACATATTCTGTTCAGTAATTATCGTCTCAAATAGTTCATAGCTCCAGATTTCCGGAAACATTAAAATAAGATAATAATTCCCTAAATAGCTTCCAAAGAATGCAAGATATTCTGTTTTATTGTTGTCCTTTATTTCCTGAATGATATTTTTGCCTACAATATCGTCAACAGCTGTAATAGACCATCTTGTCGGCACAAGTTTTCTGTTCTTTTTCAGCCCTAAATTAGCCAGTGAAAAAACTTTGGTTAGATAATGTTCGTCAAAGCCCTTGTCATACAAAGAGAAAACAGCCTCTTCTGCCTTGAAATAAATATCACCTGTTGCTTTCTCAATTGCCTGTGGTATTTTAGGGTTCTCTGTTATTTTCGCACTTTTAATCGCTACTCTCGGGCCGTGAGGCATTGCGTCGTCAAACATAGTCAGGCTTAACTGTGGCTTTTTTGCGAGATTAATCTCGACGTCAACTGGCTTGTGGGCAAGGCTTATTTCTTGTGACATCTCTAAAAGTTTGGAGTCAAATGTCTGAATATTTGCCTTGAACAGTGAATTAACAAGCTGTGTTCTTAATTCAATAATGTTAGGAATTGGTGTTTTTTCTTCCACCCATATAAATGGCTCGTCGTGTTTATTATACTCTTCAACATTGAGAATCCCCACATTAATGTCAGGATATCCAAACTTTCCTACAAAAATGTTTGGAGCGCTTCCAAAATAATCCTGCTTGGCCATCTCGTTAAACTTTGATTTGGCATCTAACTGTATTCTTTTCGGGTCTAAACCATGATAATGAAGTGTTTTGCCCTTGTCTTTGATGTAATTAATGTTCATGTGAATGGAATATTTTTTATGATTATAAAGATTATTGAGAATTAGTAGCGCTTTAAGTAGCGCTTTAGTTTTTTACAGATTTTTTTAGAAAACTTTTAATACTGGTGGAAGTTTATTTTTATTATGAAGGAAATGCCAACTGAAAAAGAAGGAAAATAAGAAGGAAAAGAAAAAGAAAGAAATAATATGCTTTTGAAAATAAAAAAAGAGCTGGATAACTGCTCAAGGCCATTGTTCTTCTTTGATGATGACCCGGACGGATTATCAAGCTTCCTGCTGCTGTACAGATACAAGCAGGCTGGAAAAGGCATTGTTGTGAAAACATATCCTGTCCTTGACGAGAAATTTCTTAATTCTGTCAAAGATTATGAGCCAGACAAGATATTTATTGTTGATATTCCAAAAATAAGCGAGAACTTTCTGAAAAAATTATCAATGCCAGTAATCTATATAGACCATCATGATATATGCCAAATTAAACAAGATAATCTTATTTATTTCAATCCGCATGTTTATGATGAGAAAGATGAAAGATGTGTAAGTTATTGGTGCTATAAAATAATAAATATTATTGAAGACGATAATAGAACAAAAATAAATTCGATAAATATAACAGAAACGAATATATCAAGGACAAATATAACCGAAAAGAATATCTCAAAAACAAATATAACAGAAACGAATATCCCAAAAACAGATATAATAGAAAAGGATATATCAAAAACAAACACAGCAGAAATAACAGAACCAAAAAAAATAGATAAAGACGAGAACATAACAGAACCGCCAACAAAAGATATCTGGATTGCAATGGTTGGGTGTGTTGGCGACTGGCTCCTTCCTGATTTCAAGAGCGAGTTTACCAGACAATATCCTAAACTGCTAAGCCAGAAAGTCAATAAGCCTGAAAAAGCCTTATTTGGCTCAAAAATTGGGCAATTGACAAGAGTATTTTCATTTATATTAAAAGGCCAGCATAAAGAGGTTATGTCGTCTATCAAAGTCTTGACGAGGATAGAGCATCCTGATGAAATCATGAAAAAAACAACATCTCAGGGAAGGTTTATCTACAAGCAGTTTGAGAAAATAAACCAGCTTTACCAAGAATTATTAAAGGCTGTTAAAAAAGAAAACATCCATGAAAATATCTTAACTTTTTTTTATACAGAAAAACAGTGGTCATTCACTTCTGACTTAAGCAATGAATTATTGTATAAATATCCTGATAAAGTAATTATTGTATGCAGAGAAAAAAGCGGAGAGTTTAAATGCAGCATCCGCTCAAACAAGCACAAGCTTCCGGATAAAATAAAAAAGGCATTAATTGGCCTGGAAGGTTATGGCGGAGGCCATGATTATGCCTGCGGCACTTGCGTGAAAGATAAGGATTTTAATGTATTCTTGGAAAGATTTAAGAGTGAGTTAAATTAAAGGATAATGAAGTAGAAGATAAATACACTAAATATACATTAGAAAATAAGTCTTAGAAAACTTTGAAGTCCCTTCTAATTAACAAGCTTTAAAAACTTCAGAAATTATAAATATACAACATGGTAAAAATCTCAACTTCTTTGTTCACAATTGAAAAAAAGGATTTGGCAAAGGCAGTAAAGGCTGCCTCTAATACAAGCTATTTTCATATTGATGTTACAGACGGCGAGTTTGTTAAAGACGCAAAAGGCGGCGCATCCCTGTTTTATAATGAGTCACACATTAAAACAGTAAAAAGCAATACAAATGTTCCGTTGGATGTGCATTTGATGATTGCTAATCCATTAGATAACATTGAAAGATATGCAAAGTTCTACCCTTATTATATTTCATTTCATATTGAAGCAGCACAAGACCCATTGGCTGTGATTAAAAAAATAAAAAAACATGGAGTAAAGCCTGCCATTGCCTTAAACCCAGATACACCTTTATCAAAGGTTGAGGATTTACTTAAGAGCGTTGATATGGTTCTTCTGATGAGTGTCATGCCAGGAAAAGGCGGCCAAGGATACATTCAATCTGTCACAGATAAGATAAAAATACTGAGAGAAATGATAGATAAGCAGGGATTAGACACATTAATCGAAGTTGACGGCGGGATAAAACTTAGCAATGTTCACATCCCAATTAATGCAGGGGTTGATGTTATTGTAAGCGGCACAGGCATTTATGCTCCAAAAGAAGAATATAAAGATTTAACACCAAAGGAGGTCATTGAAAAAATGAAAGACATACTAGCTTTAGGCTCTGATCATGGTGGATACAAATTAAAAGAAAGTTTGAAAAAATACTTTGACAAAAAAGGCATTGCTTACAAAGATTTCGGTTGTTATAACGAAGAAAGCGTTGATTATCCAGATTATGCTGACAAGGTTGTTAAAGAAATTCTAAAAAAAGAATACAACAGAGGAGTATTAATCTGTGGAACAGGCATAGGAATTAGCATAAGAGCAAACAGATATAAAGGAATAAGAGCAGCAAAATGCAATTCTGTTTTCGATGCAGAAATGTCAAGAAAACATAATGATGCAAATATTCTAGTGATGGGAGAAAGAACAACATCTTTGCCATCAGCTAAGAAGATATTTGATGCATGGTACAGCACAGAATTTGAAGGCGGCAGGCATCAGCGAAGAGTGGATAAATTAGACGGAATGGTTACTTATTAAGTAAGCTTTTGTTTTTAAGTAAAAATATAACTG
>JACQSP010000140.1 GCA_016205905.1 Candidatus Woesearchaeota archaeon | reverse complement strand
AATTAATATAACCCCATTAAGTTTTAAAGAATTTTTAGAATTAGGCGGTAAGCAAAAACTTGTTGAGAATCAGAAGCTATATTCAAGGGAAATAAAAAAAGAATTTTTTTCTTACTTATTAAAAAGCTTTCCAGAAACAATAAAATGGGATAATGAATTAGTGATAAAAGATTACCTTAGAACAACAATTATAGACAAAGTCATTAAAACAGACCTTCCTGAAAGATTCAGCAATATTAACAAAGAATTATTGTACAGCCTCATCGAATTGTTTTACAAAGATCCTGGATTTTATCTTGATTATGACAATTTATCAAAAACCTTAAGAATAAGCAAAAATACATTGTACAAACATATTTTTTATCTTGAATTTTGCTACTTAATAAGAATCGTTAAAAATTTCAGGCCAAGCACTTTGTCGACAAGCAGAAAGCTGCAGAGAGTTTATCCATATTGGTGGAATCTTGCATATTGTTATGGAGAAAATAATGATAAAATTTTAGAGTCTTTTGTTTTAAGCTCCATAAACGGAAAGTATTACTGGAGAAACTTGGAAAAAGAGATAGACTTCTTAAAAATTGAAGGCAGGAACATTTTACCTATTGAAGTTAAAAATAGGGAAAAGGTCGAAAACAGAGATGTGAATACATTAAAATTATTTATGTATAAGTATAAAATAAATACATCTCTTCTTTTATATCTTGGAGATAAAGAGATTAGAGAATTTGATGGCAGAAAAATTGAATTTGTTTCATTTTGGAGTTGGCTGCTGATGCAATAAGCTAAATGGCAGGACAAAAATATTCTGTTTACTCTTCGGAGATAAAGTCTACTAAACGTCATCTTTAAATTTACTTAAATCCTTCCTGCCTTTAGGCTTTGGGTATTGATATAAGATTAGCTTTATCAATAAGCTACTCTTTCTTAGTTGTGGTAGAATGATGAGCATCAAAGAGGTGATACCCAATGATATATCCTACCGAAACAATGCTTATATATAATAGGAATCCTCACCATTTATGGTTGGGGAGGATGTCAATTTGTTTTTATTTCCCTCACCGCCGCCTGCGCCGCTGCTAGTCTCGCAATTGGCACTCTGAATGGTGAGCAGCTCACATAATTCAATCCATTCCTGTGGCAGAACTCAACTGAACTAGGTTCGCCACCATGCTCGCCGCAAATTCCTATTTTCAAATCTTTTTTCTTTTCTCTTCCTTTGCTTACAGCCATTTTAATAAGCTCGCCGATTCCTTCCTGATCAATTGCCTGAAAAGGATCTCTTGGCAGTATATTTTTTGCAAGATATTCTGGCAAAAACTTGGCAATATCATCTCTGCTAAACCCAAAAGCCATCTGCGTTAAATCATTTGTTCCAAAACTGAAAAATTCTGCTTCTTCTGCAATCTTGTCTGCAATAAGACAAGCCCTTGGCACCTCTATCATTGTCCCTATTTTATATTCCAGCTTAATATTGCTCTTCTTGATTCTCTCGTCAGAAATTCGTTTAATTTCTTTTTTCAGAATAGTCAGCTCATTAACGCTTCCAACCAATGGAATCATTATCTCAGGAATCACTTTTAAGAATTTGCCATCCTTTTGTTCTTTTGACACTTCTATTGCTGCTTCTATTATTGCCCTTGTCTGCATTTCTGTTATTTCAGGATAAGTTATAATAAGCCTGCATCCTCTGTGGCCGAGCATTGGATTTTGCTCATGCAGGTCTTCTATTTTTTGCTTTAATCGTGTAATATCAATATTCATATCTTTTGCAATTTCTATTATATCCTTTTCTTCTTTTGGCAGGAATTCATGCAATGGCGGATCAAGCAATCTAATTGTGACAGGCAAACCCTCCATTGCCCTGAAGATTCCAATAAAATCCTGTTTTTGCATAGGCAAGATTTTAGCAAGCGCTTTTTCTCTTTCCTGTTTAGTATTTGCAAGTATCATTTCTCTGACAGCGAGAATTCTTTCGCCTTCAAAAAACATATGCTCTGTCCTGCACAGACCAATGCCCTCAGCGCCAAACTCCCTTGCTTTTTTTGCGTCATAAGGTGTGTCTGCATTAGTTCTTACGCCTAATTTCCTGTATTTGTCAGCCCATGACATAAATAATGCAAATTCACCACTGATTTCAGGATCTATTGTAGGAATCATCCCGCCAAAAACCTCGCCGGTATTTCCGTCAAGAGTTATCCAATCCATTTCTTTGAAAATTTTATCAGCAATAGTTAGGGTTTTTGCATGTTCATTTATTTTTGCATCGCCACACCCTGCTACACAGCATTTGCCCATACCTCTTGCAACAACAGCTGCATGCGATGTCATCCCTCCTCTCGAGGTTAAAATGCCAACAGCAACATTCATTCCTTCAATATCTTCAGGTGATGTTTCTGTTCTGCAAAGAATAATTTTTTGGCCTTTTTCACTAAACTTTTTTGCGTCTTCTGCATTAAAAACAATCCTTCCAACTCCTGCACCGGGCGATGCTGGTAATCCTGTAGCTAAAACCTTTGCTTTTTGTTTGCCTAATGGATCAAGCTGCTTGTGCAATAATTGGTCAATATGGTTTGGATTAACTCTCAGTATCCCCTCTTTTTCAGTAATCAGCCCTTCTTTAATCATATCAACTGCGATTTTCACAGATGCTTTTGAGGTTCTTTTTCCATCTCTTGTTTGCAGAATGAATAAATTGCCTTTTTGGATTGTAAATTCAATGTCCTGCATATCCCTGAAATGTTTTTCTAATTTTAATCTTATTTCACACAATTGTTTGTATGCATTTGAATCATTTTTTTCAAGCTTTTCGATTGATTGCGGTGTTCTGATGCCAGCGACAACATCTTCTCCTTGTGCATTCATCAAATATTCACCGTAAAATTTATTCTCGCCAGTAGACGGATTTCTTGTAAAGCAAACACCTGTGCCAGAATCATCGCCCATGTTTCCAAATACCATTGATTGGATGTTTACTGCAGTACCCTTTAGTCCAGTAATATTATTAATGCGTCTGTAAGCTTTTGCTCTGTCATTATTCCATGAGCCAAACACTGCAATAATTGCCAGTCTTAACTGCTCTTTTGGCTCTTGCGGAAATTCCTCGTTTAACTTTTCTTTGACAATATTTTTGTATACTGCAACTAGCTTTTTGAGGTCTTCAGCATCTAAACCAGTATCATTTTCCACACCTTTTGTTTGTTTCGCTTTTTCCAGCGCATCCTCAAAATTAGTTATATCAACATCTAATACAACATCACTGAACATTTGAATAAATCGCCTGTAACTGTCGTATGCAAATCTTTGATTATTGGTTTTTTTCGCCAAACCTTCAACTGATTTGTCATTTAACCCAAGGTTTAGCACAGTATCCATCATTCCAGGCATTGAGGCAGCTGCGCCGCTTCTGACAGATACTAATAAAGGATCAGAATGATCGCCTAATTTCAAGTTCATTCTTTTTTCAAGTTTTGCAAGATGCTCATCAACCTCTTTCATCATTCCGTCTAGAAATTTATTGTTTTCAGAATAATAAGCGCATGCTTCTGTTGTTATGGTAAATCCTGGAGGAATAGGCAGGCCAATAGACGTCATTTCAGCAAGATTAGCTCCTTTTCCGCCAAGAAGTAGTTTCATAGACTTATTTCCTTCGTCAAAAGAATAAACAAATTTCATAAGATTCACCTTTTATGTTGATTCTATCTGTTTTACATCATTGTTTTCAAATACCATCTCTCTCTTTTTTATCTTCATTATGCGGCTCTATCTTCATAATTCTTGTTTTATCTTCATAATTCTAATAGCCACTTCCAAACAGGAATTAGTTTTATCTTGCCCTCCTCGAAATTTATTATTTTT
>JACQSP010000138.1 GCA_016205905.1 Candidatus Woesearchaeota archaeon | reverse complement strand
TCTCACCATAATTTTTAGTTTATAAATTATTGTTTAATATTATGATATTGCTTTAAAAAAACGTAAAAAATTCATAAGACGGGCGGCTTAGCCATGGAAATAAACAAATCTCTGTTTATATTATATAAACATATTCATTTTTTTATGTAGTGATAAGTTCTTCGGTTGAATATTATAAAATCACAACCTTGTTATATAAGTTATACCTTATATTATATGATTCTTTTGTTTTATCTCTTTTTAAGGGGATAATATGTTTGAATGTGAAACTGTTGTAAAGGAATGAGGTAATTCATTGTGAATAGTACTGCCAAAAAGAAAGGTGCTTGAAGAGAGTATTAACCCAAATTAGAAGGTGAGAATTTATGAATAAGACAAAAAGCCTAAAAGCAAAGAAAATATTTGGGAAGATAAAGTGGAAAACACCAACCATAGAGATTAAGGCAATGCTGAAAAAAGAGTTAGACTCCTAATTTATGAGGTAAAACGCCTTCCATTCTGATCGATTTTCAATCATCATATTTCAACATAATAAAACAATAAGTGGATAAATGTTTCGTTTTAGTAGAACAATTATGGGTAAAATGTTCTAACAGAGTAGAACAATATAATCTTAGTCATACCAACCAATAATATCTATTTCTTTAGATTTATATTTATCTTCAAGAGTTTCAAATGTTGTTCTCAGTAATTCTCTGTCTGTATCAGTAAGGCCAGAAATAGAACCTATCTTGTCTTTTTGCGCCAATAAATCCTGCATCATAGCATCGCCATGCTGGCTAAATCCTTCTCTGCCATTTGTCCAAAAATCTAAATTTTCACTTTTCATATACACATAAGGCTTATGTGAATCACCATATTTTCCAAATTCAAACATTAATTCTCCTAAACCATCGTCAAAAGGCGATGCATCAAGCATTCCTGCAAGACTTTTCTGCACTTTACCAAAATTAAAGTAAAGAAACTCATGCAATGCAATACTTTCAAAAGGCTGGTATAAGCTGCTAAACCTCATCTCGAAAGCAGATGTTTCTAATTCATATCTAATTTGATTTCCTAACCCCTCTGGAATTAGTTTTCTCTGGTCTTCAGTAAGCTCTTCTTCAGATTCTTTTTCAAATAACTGCCATGGTGTTTGCCTTGCAGTTTCTCTCCAAACCAACGCGCTAATATCTTCAAATGCTTTTGTAAAAATAGATGTTTGTGTCATATTTGTCACCTTAATTATATTGCTTTAGTCTTTTTTTTTTCTCTTATCCCAGCCATTCCTTCTTCATTTCCATAAACTTTCCTTCATCAATCGCCGTCCGTATCCGCTTCATCAGATTAATAAAAAAATAAAGATTATGATAGCTTGCTAATGTGTATCCTGTATATTCCTGCGCCTTTAATAAATGTCGGATATATGCACGCGTGTAATTCTTACAGACCCAGCAATCACAGTTTTTGTCTAAAGGGTTTTTGTCGTATTCAAATTCAGCGTTTGTTAGTCGATATCTAAATTTATTTTCGATATTTCCGCCGGACTCAGGCAAAATATATATGTATCCAACTCTTGCAATCCTTGTGGCAGAGTTGCAGTCAAATGTATCAATGCCTTGTTCTACTCCTAAAATAATATCTTCAGGTGTTCCTATGCCAAGCAAATGGCGAAACTTGTTTTCTGGCAGAATCTCGTCAACAATTCCAACAAGCTTGTACATTTCCTGTTTATCCTCGCCGAAAAACCCGCCAAGCGCATAAGCATCAAATTCTTTATTTGCGAAAAAACCAGCGCTTTCCTTGCGCAAATCCTCAAAGTTTCCGCCCTGAACAACACCAAGCAGGAATTGGTTTGGTTTTTCTTCTGACTTTCCTTTCCATAAACCTAGTTTTTCTTCTTTTTCTATTTTTTCTGTTTCTTCTTTTTCTTTTTCTCCTTTCTCCTCTTCCTTTCCTCCTTTTTCCTCTTTCTTCCCTTTTTCTCCTTTCTTCTCTTCTTCCTCTTTTTCTCCTTTTTTAACATTCTTTTTATGATACGCCAAACACATCTCTGCCCATCTGTGTGTTCTTGCAAGACTTTCTTTAACATATTCATATTTGTGTAAAGGTGAAGTGCACTCGTCGAATGCAATTATTAAATCTCCGCCAAGCTTGTGTTGGATACTTATAGAGGTTTCAGGTGTGAACTCTTGCCATGAAGTGTCATAAACACTTCTGAATTTTACTTTATCGCCTGAAATCTTCGCGAGCATCATATCTTTGTTCCCTTCTTTCGTGGTTTTGTCTATTCTCTCCAAATGGGTTATCTCGTCTTCACTTAATTTAGATTTAATCTTGTTCGCTTTATGCACTAATCCATAACCTAAACTAAACACCTGAAAACCGCCGGAATCTGTGATAATTGGCTTGTTCCAATTCATGAACTTGTGCAAGCCGCCCATTTTCTCGACGAGCTCAGCTCCTGGCTTTAGAAACAGATGATAAGTATTGCACATTAAGATTTCTGCGCCTAATTGGTTCATTTGCTCAGACGTCATTGCTTTGGCGCTTGCCTTTGTCGCAACAGGAATAAATGCAGGTGTTTCAATCCTGCCGTGTCTGGTTGTAATAATGCCTGTTCTGGCTTTGCAGTCTTTTGATGTTGTTTTTATTGTGAATAATTTATTATACTCATTGCTGGACATACTTAATAGAATTTCAGGAAGATTTAAAAATTTTGGGTATTTTTCATAGGTAATGAAACCAAAACTTTTGCTTCACGTCTGCTGCGCCTGCTGCTCAACTGCAGTTATTCAGCAGCTAAAAGAGGATTATGATATCACATTATTCTTTTCAGATTCAAATATTTATCCAGTAGAAGAATACAAAAAAAGATTAGAGAATGCAAAAATTATTGCTAAACTGTTGAAATTAGAAATTGTCGAGGACGAATACAACAATAATGGATGGGATAAATTTGTTTCAAAAGCAGGCACAAACCCACCAGATTATATTTCAAGAGTAAGCATAAATCAACTAAATTATATTTCAAAAACAGACACAAACATACAAGATTACAAAGAAATGCCAGAAGGCGGCCAAAGATGCAATTTTTGTTTTAAATATAATCTAACGAGAACAGCGGAGTTTGCTAAACACAGCCATAAACCAAATCATTTTGAAGTTTTTACAACAACATTAACTGTTTCTCCTCATAAAAATCATGTAGTTATCAACAAAATTGGCAAACTCCTCGAAGAAAAGTATGGAATCAGATTTCTGGAATCAAACTTCAAAAAACAAGACGGCTTTAGAATTTCAACAGAGTTAAGCAAAAAATATAATCTCTACAGGCAGAATTATTGCGGTTGCAGGTATAGTATGAGAAGAAAGTAAGTGTAGTATGAAAAGAACGTAAGTATGGTATGAGAAAGTGAAATTTTTGTGTTTGTTTAACTGGGCTCTGTTTCTTAGCTACTTTTTTCCGTTTACAACAAGTTACTAAACTCCCAATCAGTTTGTGGGCACAGCCACACGTCTCATGAAAAATATTATAGTTTGAAAGTTAGAAAGCTTGACAGCTTGAAAGTGTGGCTCATATGGCGCACTTTCGAGCTGTCAGACTTTCAAGCTTTCTAACCATCTTACCTTTATTAGTGAACGTGGCTGCGCCCAAGAACTAAATAAATACAAACGAATTAATCAACTTTGCACAACAAATTAGTCAACAAATAAACCAAACAAACAGATACAACAAACAGAATAATAACCTTATTCAACAAACTCAATCTCTCCATTCAGAAAAACACCCTGCTCTAGTTTAACTGGTCTCCATTTATCAATAATTAATTCAGCGTTTAACCATTCTGCCAAGTCTTTTGGGTTGCCAATTGTTGCGCTCAAAGCAATAATCTGAATATCTTTGAGGAGTGTTTTTAGAATGGTTATTAATACTTCCAGAGTTGGGCCTCTTTCAACATCATTAATAAGATGAACCTCGTCTATAACAACGGTTTTGACATCCTTCAGCCATGGGGCGTGATGCCTTAATAATGAATCGAGTTTTTCAGCAGTACAAATAATTATGTCATACTCTTTTAAGTAAAGTTCTGGAGCATCAATATCGCCGATTGATAATGCGATTTTGAATTCTTTATATCTTTCTTTGAATTCTTTGTATTTCTCTGAAGCAAGGGCTTTCAAAGGCACAATATAAATTGCTTTGCCAATGTTTTTGTAAAGTGAGTTTAAGATTGCCAGCTCTGCCACCAATGTTTTGCCAGAGCCAGTAGGCGTGCAAACTACCAAATTTTTGTCTTTGAAAAGACCTGCTTTGATTGACTTAATCTGGCATGGCCTAAGTTCATTAAAGCCTCTGCTTTCTAGTAAACTGTAAAGTTTTTCAGGGAAGTGGGTTTTGTATTTTTCTATCTTCATTTAAATTAAATAGAATTCAACGCAATTTAAATGTTTTTAGTGTGGCAGTCTATTTTTATTTGAAAAAGTGAATACTGTGTCCTTAACGCTACATTTGTGAATATTGTGATATTAACTTCACATCTCTTCAATCGCTTCAATTCCCAATAAATTTAGACCCGCACCAATAACCTGTCTTGCGCAATGCACTAACACGATTCTTGCCCTTAGCAATTCTTCTGGCGCAGCGAGTATTGGATTTGTGTGATAGAACTCATTTGTTTTCTGGCATAAATCAAGAAGATATCTTGTGATAATTGATGGCTTTAATTGGGCAGATGCATCTCTTGCAATTTCAGGGAATTCGCCAAGCATTCTGATGATTTCTTTTTCTTTTTCATCATAGACTCCAAATTTGGTTTTTCCCAACAGTTTTTTGTCTAATTTCTCGTCTAATTTTCTTAACACGCTTGATAATCTTGCATAAGTGTATTGGACATAAGGCCCTGTTTCGCCTTCAAAACTTATGCTTTCTTTTGGGTCATAATGAATATCCTTTGCAAAATCTGTTTTTAAAAGATAGAATTTTAATGCGCTTAACCCAATTGCTCTTGCACGTTTTTCAATTTCCTTGTTATTCAAATCTTTGTGCCTTTCCTTTATTTCGAATCTTGCAAGCTCAATAACCTCTTTGACAAGGTCATCTGCATCTATAACCTTGCCTTCTCTTGATTTCATTTTTCCTTCAGGAAGATAAACCATTCCATAGCTCAAATGCCTGCAGTTCTTTGCCCATTTATAGCCAAGCTTTTCTAAAATCCTGAAAAGGATTTGGAAATGCAGATTTTGTTCAGAGCCGACAACATAAATTGATTCATCTAACTTGTAATCGTCAAACTTTAGTTTTGCCAGATAAACATCCTGTGTTATATAAATCGTGGTGCCGTCTGCTCTTACTAACACTTTTTTTCCGAGCTTTTCTTTTTCCATGTCAGCAATTATTGCGCCTGTTTCATCTTTGGAAAAGACACCATCTTTTAATCCGTTAATAATAATTTCTTTGCCTTCTTTGTATATTTTGCTTTCATAAAAAAACCTGTCAAAATCAGCGCCTAAGCTTTTATAGGTTTCATTGAATCCTTCATAAACCCATGAATTCATTCGCTTCCATAATGAAATAATCTTTTTGTCGCCCAGTTCCCATTTCTGGAGCATTAACTGCGCCTCTTTTTCTAATGTGTCTTTCCCTTCTTTTTTCTCTTCTTCTGCTTTTTGCGAGAACATAACATAATATTTCCCGACGAAAAAATCTGGCTTTATATCAGGCAGTTTATTGTTGCCCCATTTCTGGTAAGCCAGCATTGATTTGCAGATATGGATACCTCTGTCATTTACAAGATTTGACTTAATTACTTTGTTGTTCTGGAATTTCAGGATGTTTGAAACTGCCTCGCCAATCACACAATTCCTGACGTGGCCAAGATGCAGAGGCTTGTTTGTGTTTGGAGAGCAGAATTCCACCATTATTCTTTTTTTTTGGTTTTTTACAGATGAATTGGATATGGTGGATATCGACATGCCAAATTTATGTTTCTTTCTGAATATCTCTGTTAGAACGTCCTTTGAATACTCACTTTTATTTATAAAAAAATTAAGATAGGGGCCAACAGCATGAACTTTTTCAATTAATTTATTTTGAGTTAATCTATCATGTGTTAATTTATTTGACTTAATCCCTTTTAGACTATTGCTTATCTTATTGCTTAATTCATTCGCAATCTGTATAGGATCTTTTTTCCATTCTTTGGACAGGCTAAAACATGGAAAAGCATAATCGCCAAGCTCTGGAAGTTTTGGTGTTTCCAGCAGGGATTCTGCCAAAGATTCATTGACACCTTGGGTTTTTAATAATTTAATAATTTCTTTCTTGAATTTGTTCATTGTATACAAAGAAATAATTGTTTTTATTTAAATAGTTATTGATGAAATTTGTGAAGTCGTAAATTTTTAGCTGACCTTTAGGTTTTTTTAAATATATATTATAGAATTCCTCTATCCACCAGCCTATAGCGACTGAAAGGAGCGGTGACTGATGGTTCTTGATATCAACTAAAAATCATAATGAACGGGTTGGACATGCCAAGAACGATTAAAAATAAGTTAAATTGACTCTCAATCTTCCTCTAAAAATACTAAAACATCCCAAAACACTTCGTCCTTTGTATCTCCTGTTAAAATAACATGTTTGTCTGATTTAATCCAAGTTAGTTGTTTGCTTTTTTTCTCTGTCTTATCTTTGTTAGTATTCTCTTTGCCGCTGTTGTCTTTAGTAATCTCTTTACCAGTGCCGACGTTGTTATAAACGTATTCTGCACTTTCTTTTTTTACTCTTGGATCATTTGTTGCCTGTATAATTAATATTGGCTCATCTACTTTATTTAGGCTGGTTTTGTCAGTTTTTACAATATTTATTAATTTCATTAACTGCTCTAATGTTTTTGTCGGCAAAAATTCGCTGTAAGTCTCCTTTTCTTCTTCTGAAAGTGTTCTTTTCTGGGATTTGACAAAATATTTGACGGCTGAAATAAAATTAAGCTTCCAGTCTTTCATTATTATTGCAGGAGCAATTGTTACAAGGCCTTTAAACTCTTCTTTCTCTGCGAGCATTAATCCTAATGTTGCGCCTGTTGAAATGCCTACAACATAAACATCGTCGCTTAAATGTTCAAGAATATTGTAAGAATATTCAACATCCCTATACCAATTTTGCCAACTACTGCTCTCAAGATATTCAAAGCCATCACCATGTCCGTCTAGCCTTACACCTAAGACAGTGAATCCATTTTCATATAAAAAATTCCCTAATTCACGCATTTCATTTGGTGAGGCGCCTAAACCATGAATCAATAAAACACCTTTTTTTGAAGGCGTTGTTTGGTTGATAAGAAGAAAGTTTTCGCTCTTTTCCCTTATATGATAATATTCTTTATCTGCCTTGGCATATGTATCAAATGCATTGACCAGTTCATCTAATGTTTGTGATGAGGTATCAGTTTGTGTGCCGGTTTGTGGCAATGATTCTTTCGCAAGTATTGTGTTAATATTTTCCTTTGAATCTCTTAATGGCAAATAAGCTGCATCTAATTTTACCTTCTCAGAAACATCTGTATTTACATTCTCTGAATTTACATTCTTAGAAACATCTATTTTGCAGCCAGTGAAAGCGCTTATGAGAGCAAAGATAGCTACAATTAATAATATCATTAAAAGAATATTAAAAACACTTAAATTTACACCTTTTTTTCTCATCTATCCTTTCCTCTTTTATTCCTTCTTCTCTTTTTCTTATCTTCTTTCAATTATTAGGCAGTTATATATATTTTTCTATTAAACGTAAGTAAAAAGTCTGCCTCAAATTTGTCAACTTTGCTATTGAATATCGTAAGATTTTCGGGGAAGCGAAAACAATCAGTAAACTTAGCCTTTTTGCAGTGTCTTAATAATCAAGTTTTCGCCAAAGTTGACTGGCAGACTTTTTACTTACTATTAAACCTCTTTTCTATAATCTATCTACCTGAGTTAAGATATCTTTATAAATTATATTATATATCTATTGAGT
>JACQSP010000142.1 GCA_016205905.1 Candidatus Woesearchaeota archaeon | reverse complement strand
GATTTATTTATTACCTTAATTCTGCCTTATGAGATTCTTATGGACGATAAAACTCAGAAAGAAAGATTAGAGCAGGAACTAAGGTTTTTAAAAGAGAGTTTTGAGGCTGAGGTTATAAGCAAAGAGGAGTTTGAAAAAGGAAAAGAGAGAATTGAGAAAAAGCTTAAAGAAATAACACATTTGGAAGAAGGACAAACTCCAGAAGAGCAGGATTCAAAGGAAGAACAAAAAAAAGAACAGATAATAGAAAAAGAAGAAGAAACAGTAAAAGCAGAAGAACAAAAAAAAGATAGTTCAGTAGAAACCATAGAAGCAGAAAAGATTAAACTAAATGTAATTCAAGATGAAATTGCCGAACATGAATATTTTGAACCCGTACAGATAAAGACAGATGACACAAAAAGGGTAAACGAACCCAGTTTCGAAACAATTAAAACTGAACATAAAGAAGACAAAAAGAAAGGCAGATTCTTTAGATACGCTGTCGTGTTTGTTGTTTTGATGCTTGTTGCATTCCTTTTATATTCTGTATTTAAGGATAATAAAGAAGTTCAGAAAGAAACTCAAGACAAAAAACAAAGTGAAGTCAATATAGAAAAGACGAATGTTATACTATTAAACGATAGGAAGAACTGCTTTAATTGCGATACACAAAGAGTATTGAGCATTCTGGAGAATTGGTTTGGGGCAATAAATCCTAAAGAAGTTGATTATAATACAAAGGAGGGCAAAAATATTGCTGAAAAATTTAATGCAAAATTATTGCCAATGTATATTTTAGACGAAAACATAACAAAAAAACCAAAATTTGAGGAATTCAGGCAAATTTTTGTCAGGAGGGACGACATTTATCTTTTAAGCGAGGATGCATCAGGTTCAACATTTTACTTTAGACGAAATAATGTGCCAAAAGAGCTAGATTTGTTTGTTATTTCTGGTGATAATGCAAGCATTAAAGCTGAGAGAAATCTAAAGGAGTTTTTGGAAGTTTTTAAGGAAATTAAATTTCAAAAACACTTGTCTAATGACAATCTTGCAAAAGAGCTAGGCATTAAGAATTTTCCTGCATTCTTAGTAAATAATCAAGTCAAATTTAGCGGCGTTCATACAGCAGAAACAATAAAAAGCAATTTCTGTAAACTGAATGAACTGGAAGCTTGTGAAAAAAGTTTGTCGAAGAGCTTAATTTAGCTCGTTCACTGTCAACAAATTAACCCTTGCTTCGTTCTGCTTCACTCTCGAGTCCATTCCAATCAGAAACTTTACATTACCTTCTTCAGCAGCTTTTACAATTTCTTTGTCAATGCTCCCATCAAACACAACAGCATGTGCATTGCTTATGCTTTTCAATGCAGTCTGTATCTCGCTTACAGGAACTTTACCTAAAACTGATAGTTTGCTATCCAGTATTTCAGCGCCTCTTGTACCAATTAAATCCTCAAGCATGGACTTAAACACATTTTTTTCTTCATTTGAGAGCTGGATTCTTCTGATGTTAGGAAAGGGTTGATACGGTCTCTGAATTGGCTTGAATTGCGGTTGGGTATGCAGTTGAGGTTGCCTTTTAACAAGCTCCATCGACGTTCTTTCTGGTTCTTTAGACAGTTCGAGCTTTGCTTGCTCTCCTGAAATCCTGCTTCTTAATGCCTTATGAATCTCCTTTTTTGTTATTTCTTCAACTTCCTTTCCGTCAGGGGCTTTTGTAACAAAATCAATGTCGGCAACTGAGGTTAGTTCTTTTATTATCAAGTTTCCACCTCTGTCACCATCAACAAATACAGTAACGACCTTTTTCTGGCACAACCCTATTATTGTTTCAGGCACAGAGGTTCCGTTAATCGCAATAGCATTCTTAAAGCTATGCTTCAATAAGTTTAATACATCTGCCCTGCCCTCAACAACTATAATTTCGTCGCTCTCGTCTATTGCAGGCCCTGCTGGCAATCTGTCTTTTCCGTATTCAACAATCTCCATAACCCTTACAGATGCAGAGACCTCATCCGCAATTTCCTGTGAATCTGGCATAGTTTGCTCCATCATTTTCTTAAGCAATTCTTTTGCCCTCTCAATCACCATGCTCCTCTTGCTTATTCGTACATCTTCTATGTTTACAACCTCAATTTTGGCGTTGCAGGGGCCTATTCTTTGAATTATTTCCAAAGCTGCTGCAACTATTGATGTTTCAGCCTTGTCTAAAGAAGATGGAATGATAATTGATCCTTTTGTTTTTCCTGTCCTTGTTTCTGTATTGACTTCAATTCTACCAATCCTGCCTGATTTTTGAAGTTCTCTTAGCTCAAGATCTGCGCCAAGAAGTCCTTCTGTTTGCCCAAAAATGGCACCTATTACATCCGGTCTGTCAACTACTCCCTCTATTTCTATGTTCGCATGAACAATATACTTTGCTGCTACAGGGCTTATTTTACCCATTTAAATCACTCTCCTCAATTTTTACAGAAGAAGCTATCTAATTACAACAAATGAATTAAATAAATTGATGAACATGATAGCCCTCCAGTTTGGACATTTAGAACAAGTTATCTTAATATAACTATATATTAATTATTTAAAATTAATT
>JACQSP010000141.1 GCA_016205905.1 Candidatus Woesearchaeota archaeon | reverse complement strand
TCTTTATATAATGCCATATAAAATTAGGTTTATGTTAAACAGCAAAAAGGCAAAGCTTGAGCTTAGCCTGAGGCAGAAGTTGATCATAGATTCAATCAACAAGATTCTTAAGCCATTTGAGAAGGCCTATGCCTTTTCCAAGAATTCTATTTTTAAAGTTAAGGGGACCTTTCCATCTGTTTACAGGTATTTTGAGGGATTGTTTATGCAGCATATACTAACACCCAGCAAAAACTTTTTTAAGTCATCGAAAATAGAAGACATAGGCAACTTTATAACAACTAATGTAATGAAGAGATTGCCACATGTTGATGAGGCGCACATAGAAGAAATTTTACATAACCCATCCAATAAATCGTTTCTAGAAATTCTGACAAAAGGTTTTGGCATTAATAGAGATAAGGAAAAGAGCTATACGGTATTGGGTGATAATGATTTTAAAAGAATATTGGTAGCAAATCGAGGAGAGATAGCTCTTAGGATAATAAGAGCATGCCGCGAGTTAGGCATAGGGAGTGTTGTAGTTTATTCTGAAGAAGAAAAAGATTCCCTTGCAGTAAAGTTTGCTAACAAATCATACAATATCGGCAAATCAAAAAACTATCTGGATATTAAAAAAATCATAAAAGTTGCTAAACAAAGTGGGTGTGACGCCATTCATCCAGGTTACGGATTTTTGGCCGAGAATTCAAAGTTTGCCAAACTTTGTGAGAGAAAAGGAGTAAAATTCATTGGCCCATCCTATAAAATGATTAAAAAACTTGGTGACAAAGTAGAGGCAAAAAATTGCATGGTTAGGGCAAACATCCCTGTTATTGAGGGTATAAAAGAAGATTTGAAAAATAAGAAACATGCCCTAAAGATTGCAAGAAAAATAGGGTTTCCAGTCATTTTAAAGGCATCTGCTGGTGGTGGCGGCAAAGGAATGAGGATTGTCACTAAAGAAGAAGATATTTTTGATGCTTATGAAAGTGCTGAGAAAGAGGCCTTGAATGCTTTTGGTGATGATTCTTTATACATTGAAAAATATCTTGAAGAACCAAGACATATCGAGTTCCAGATATTAGCTGATAGATATGGAAGTGTAATCCACTTAGGCGAGAGGGATTGTAGCATACAAAGAAGACACCAGAAATTGATTGAGGAAGCACCAAGCCCTGCATTGGATAATGGGCTTAGAGAACTAATGGGGAATTCTGCTGTTAACGCAATTAAAGCAATTGGTTACGAAGGAGCAGGAACTGTTGAGTTTTTGCTAGACAAAAACAAGAATTTTTACTTTATCGAGATGAACACAAGGATTCAGGTTGAGCATGGCGTCACAGAAATGGTAACAAATGTTGATTTAGTCAAGGAGCAGATTAAGCTAGCTGAAGGAGCTAAATTAGCATACAAGCAAGAAGACATAAAGATTGAGGGTCATGCTATTGAATGCAGAATTAATGCAGAAGACCCATCAAGTGATTTTGCTCCATCTCCTGGCACAATTGTTAATTATTTGCCTCCTGGAGGACCTGGAATAAGGATAAGCAGTTCATGCCATGCTGGCTGTAAGATATCACCCCATTTTGATTCGTTGATTGCCTTGCTTATTTGCTATGGCAGAACGAGACACGAAGCTATTGCGCGCATGAAAAGAGCATTGGGCGAATTTATTATAGAGGGCGTTAAAACAACAATCCCTTTCCACAAGCTCGTTCTAGGAAAAAGACAGTTTTTGAGAGGCAATACAACTCCATCTTTTATCGAGAATAATCAAATAATGGAAGAACTTAAAGGCATCACGCCAAAAAAAGAAGTTCTGCCGAAAGAGAAGAAAGTTTTGATTGTGACAACAGCAATTTCACAGTATTTAGCAAAGAAGCAACAGGGTATTAATGACAAACCTAAAATAAATCCATGGGTAATGGCTGCACGACAAGAAGCCATGAATGAAGGCAGTTTGGAGGAGTAGACTTGAGAGTTCTAATTTAAAGAATATAAATAAAATGCCCTACCAAATCTATCATTTCAACTCCTTAACCTCAACCCAAGACAAAGCAAAAGAATTTGCCAAAAAAGGATTAGATAACATTATAATTGTTGCAGATAAACAAACAGAAGGAAGAGGTCGCTTCAAAAGAAAATGGCATTCTGATAAAAATGGCTTGTGGATGTCTATTCTATTAAAACCAAAAAATGTTCAAAATTTGCAGTATCTCACTTTTGCTGCGGCAATTGCTGTTGTTGAATCAATTAAAAAAATTGCTAATTTAAACACCAACATTAAATGGCCAAACGACGTGCATTATAAAGGCAAGAAATTATGCGGCATTCTGACAGAAGGGATTTTTGGAAAAGAGAATTGTATTATTGTTGGTCTTGGTCTTAACGTAAATCAAAATAAATTTCAAAATGAAATAAAAAATACAGCAACTTCATTAAAAATAGTCAAACATAAAATAATCAATATTCGAAAATTAATGAAAAGTATTTTAGATGAATTTTTTTATTTTTACAATAATTATTATGCTACAAATAAATTAGGGAAAATATTGAATATTTGGAAAAAAGATTGTGACACAATAAACAAGGATGTTAAAATAATAACCAAAACAAAGACATTGCATGGCAAAGTAGTCGACGTCGATAATGACTGTAATCTGTTGTTAAAAACAAAAAGAAACAAAATAATCAAGATCATAGAAGGAGATGTTAATGTAAGATACTAATCTATCTTGATTTTCTTTCTAATACTCTCAGATATCTTAATAGACTTCATCTTTTTCTTATCAACAAAAACATTAATTGTATAGCCGGCAGCTAATAGTTTTCTGTCTTTTTTTCTGAATACCTTATTCTCAAACTTAATACTTTTTTCCTTTATCTCAGAAATTCTTGTTTCAACTACAACAATATCATCATACCTTGCTGGATGAAAATAACTGCAATGCGCTTCTACTACCGGAGTTATAATTCCACTTTTATCAAGTTCGATATAATCAATTTTTAAGCTCCTAAACAACTCTCTTCTTCCGCTTTCAAACCACCTAAAGTAGTTCGCATAGTATACTACTTGGCCTGCGTCTGTGTCACCATAAATTACTCTATGCTCTATTTTATGCATAAAAATGGAGATAAGTAAGTAATATAAATTAATTTCCAATATGCTCAGAAATTTTGCACAATCTCAAGTACATTGGCTTCCAGCCACTAGTTACAAACTAGTGGAAAATTTCGACATATTTAAAAAGTGTATAGCATAACTCTATGTAATGGCAATTTTGAAGAATATACCCCTACTAAGAAGGCTGATGGATATAGGTTATGCGATGCTTATAGTCATTATATTGAGTGCTTTAGTCGGTTTAATACTTGCGTTTCCAGTGATGTGGCTGTGGAATTTTGTATTTGGAAGCTTGCACAAGATAAATGTATTTCAAGCTTGGGCTTTGAATGTATTGGCTGGCATATTATTTGGTCAAAGAAATTCTAGTAAATGACCAATGCAAATATAAAGATTGAAATAAATGCAATAGATATGTAATCGTGTTTGCCAATCTTCAGTATTTTATGGCTTTCAGCATTTTCATTATACAATCTTGATTGCATCGCATCACTTAAGTTAGATGCAGATTTAAACATTCTATGGAGC
>JACQSP010000137.1 GCA_016205905.1 Candidatus Woesearchaeota archaeon | reverse complement strand
GATATTATCTCCTACTTATCCAGATAATGAAACATGGGTAAAGCGTTTAGCCTTGATTTATGATACTGCAGAAGGAAAGATTTATGATGATTTTGCTGCTGTTGTTGTCGACCTGAAAGGTACAAGAAGAAAATATTATGAAAATAAAATAAGTGGAACAGAAGATAAAGTTACAAGAAAAAATAGTGAAATCACACAATTAACCACAAGAGCAAAAAGTGCAGAAACATCTTTATCACAAGTTAATACGCAACTTGCTGAAAGAGATAAAAGTATACTGGGTTTGGAGCAGAGAATCAAGGACATTGAAAGTAGACAATCAGAATCAGATAAAGAACACAGATTAGCGTTAGAAAATATTGCATACCATATTTGGCTAAACTTAGATTATAATAAAAGAAAAAAAAGAGTACTCAGAGGAACAAATAAGGAAACAGAAGAAAAAACAGAAAAAAATAACATCAAAAATATGACAGATGATTATTTGCATAAATATATAAGTATCAACTTTAATGAATTGGCTTGTAAAGCAAGAGGGCATAAAGGAATATTAGAAAGAGGTTTAGAAAAAGTTGGGACAATTCTTTCTGCATTTAATTGTTGGTATATAGAATATAGATCAAAAAAATTTCAAGAAATGAAAGATAGATTATCTTCTACAGAAAAAAAATTAAAAGGGATAACAGAAGAATTAGAAGTGGCAAATAAACAAATAAAGATGTATCAAGAAAAATATATTACACGTGAAGAAGATGAAGCAAACGTTAAAAGAGCAAAATATGAAACAGAAAGAATTATCAGACAGGGGTATGATGAAAGGATTGGTAGAGATCTTTTTACAGAGAGACAAGTGGCAGATAGAATATCAGCTAAAACAGAAGGATACAAAGCAAGGATAACTCCACCGCCTCTGCCAAAAGATGCTTTTAAATCTGCTGATCAAATAAAAGATACAGATTCAAATGCTATCACAACTACACAGCCATCTATTGAAGCATCAACTATACCTTCAAAATCAGCTTTGGTAGCATCTCAACAAGCTGAAGATGATTCACAAACAGTAGTGTTGCCGAATACACCCGATGAAGCATCTGATGCAGATTCAAATGTACAGCCAGCACCATCTAAAACATTAAGAGAAATTATTGATGAGAAAACAAGAAATGCAGATGAAACAAAAATAAAAAGATATATTACTTATGCTTTATTTTATATATTAGATAAACGTAAAAATAAAGAAACAAAAAAAGGCGATTTTGATTATACCTCTGAAGAAAGTGGAGGTGAATCTTATGGTAAAGGACTCAGAGAGACAATAAACAATTTATACAAATTAGAGAAGAAAAAAGAAAAAACAACAAAAGAGAAACGAAAAATAGTGACTGCTAAACAAGTTAAATATGTTGATGATTATATTAAACAAGAATCAGATAAATGGACAAAAGATTGTCAGGATACATTAAGACATACTATGATTGTTGGTTTTCTTAGTGAAATTTATAGTGTAATGGATCATAATCAAATATTAGAAGATAAAAAAATAGAAGAAGAGGATAAACTTGATGAAGTTAATCCTTCTCTAAAAAAATCAATTGACGACTATTTTAGTCAGTTATCTACCTCTTCTCAAACAGAAGAATTATCACAAAGCAAAAAAATATCTTCGCGTAAATGGTGGTTAAGTTGGCAGGCACTAGGTTTAATGGGATGTCTAGCAATTGCTGGAATCGCTACCACCATAAATTATTATAACAATTATAATTCAAATGATCAACCTGCTAAAACTGAAAATGACAAAGAAGTAGCACCCCTTCCTGCAAAATTACCTGCACAATTAGATAAAGAAAGTAAAGCAGAACAACCTGTTAAGAAAGACGAACACACAGTAAATGATACAGACAAAACAAAACAACCTGCTCAGGTAGAAAAACCTAAACTAGCTGATGAACATGCAAAAAAGCCAGAAGAAATAAAACCAGCAAAGGATGTAATGAATGGAGAACAAGAAGCACTGCATCAGCCAAATATTTTTGCAGTCATAAACAACACTGCTCAGGTGTATACCAGCAAGTTTCTAGATAAAACTGCAACTGAGATTGCCAAACCAACAACTGAAAATCCTGTTAATTTAGCTGGGGATACACAACAGCCCGAGATTATAAGCCCATATTCTGCAAATTTCAAAAGAATAAATGATGGTTTAAATAATAAAGGATACATAATCACTGTGAGTGGTAATTCAAGTACAGCTAAGTTAGAGAATAGATTAGAGACGAGACAAATAAATGTATCTTATGATGCAAATGGCATTACGTTAAAAGGAAGTGTATCAAGAACCATCAGAAATGAAAATGGAGAAAAAGAATCTAAGTTTGATTATAATTTAATGTTCAATAATAATGGTATAACTGTTCAAGGCGGGTATTATCAGTTGTCTACTGATGCGAGCCATAACTTATGGATATTCGAATGTGTTGATAACAAGGATTGCGAAGAGCCGAAACAAAGAAAAAATGAAGGAAAAGCTTTTGCAAGCTTTGATATAATTATAGATAATTATATCGGAAGTAAAATGACTTTTGAATTAAAAGAGGATAAACTTGAATTAACACTTGAATCATATGGTGATAAAACAATCAATGACTCAGCAACTGATATTAAAACGCATGTTACAGAAGAATATATGCGAATCTTTGGGAAAAACATAACAGAGGGAATTAAATTAGCGATGAGTATATTAAAATATGTTAATGAACCGACAAGGTGATAACAATGACAGATGATAATATTAATGAGGAAGAGAATAATACAAAAACATGGTTAGAAGGTGATATGCTCAAAGTTGAATATTATGGCGACGTATATAATTTTGATCTTACAAAAGTTGATGAAAGGGAGATAGAACGAGGAAAATTTAGTGTTGTCCTTTTTGACGAGACAGACAGTTTTTGTGTAAAAATCAGTTCTGGAAACAGCAGGGGGGTAACACGAAATGATATTTATGTTCACAAACATTTAGAAAAAATAGGGTTATTATCAAGGCTTGACAGCCCTTTTATTGCACAATTAAGATTAGAAAATGAGAATTCTCTCAAAAAGAGAACAGATATCTATTTTATGAAGAATATGAAGCGATTTGGTGCAGTAACACTTGATGATGTGATTGATTTTGAGAAAGTAAAACGCGAAAAAGAAGAGGAAGAAGGAGAAGATATAAATGGATGTGAAGTTACTACAAAAACTCTCAAATTATCGCATGCATTGTCATTTTATAGAAAATTGCTGTCTCAGCTAAATGTTTTACATAAGGAAGGTGTTATTCATTTTGACATTGCACCTGGTAATGTATTCCTCAAATATTCTACAAAAATTGAAGATGCCGGTGGGAAAAAAAGAAGAATACGCCAATTATCTGAAATTATATTAATTGATTATGGATTAGCAAGAAAAAAAGAGATGGCAATAGGACTTTTTTTTAATCAAAAACGCGCCTTTGGGACACCTTCAGCTGGCAGTTATAAAACATGTTATAAAGGCCATTCTGACCGCGAAATTGCATGGTATAATGAAGACGTAAGCCCTTTAGAGTTAATGCTGGGTGATTCCAGTACACGACTAGCCGCACCATCTATGGATATTTATCAAGCTACAAATTTAGTAGTATGGGCTTTAACAGGCAATTCAGCATTTTATCTTAAAGGCAACCATTTAGTTTATATGATTAACATTCTTAAAGCCTCATCTAAAGACAAGGAAGCAGAAGAATTATATAAAGAACGTTTTGACAGAGAAAAAAGGAAAATGGAAGAGAAGATCAAAGAAAGAGGCAATCAGCTTTTGAATATTTATAGAGAATTATTTGTCAAGGAATATGATGGCAGTAAGGTTGAAAAAATTGAAGATGAAGTAAAATCAGGGGAGTATACCACTCTTTTAGAATGCGTTGAATCACAATATGGAAAGATGTTAAGGCGAATAATAGAGAAGAATAATAAAGAAACATTAGACGGCTCTGACGGACAATTCTTAGATGCATTAATACCTATATTAGTCAGAGGCACTGGCAGTCTTAATGATAACTACAAATCTGTCGAAGATTTACTGGCATCTGATAATTCATCAGGTGAATTAGACAAATTAGAAAAGAAATATCCACACTATTTTAATTATGAATCAGCTGAAGATATTGTTGATGAAGAGAGAAAAAAAGGAACATTGCCTGAAAAAGCTGGTGGTGTATCGTTTTACAGTGGACTTAAAAAAATAGCAGAAAAGTTAGGAATAAGTCATAAAAAAACATCAGAGCCAACTGCACCACAACCCACACCTTCACACGCAGTTCCCTCGCCACCACCAAAACAACAAGTAAGTACATCACCAGCTCCACAACAACCAACCGCATCAGGAGAAGAAGAAAGCTTAACCATTGACGATGCAGAAGATAAAGCAGTACAGAAATTAGAAAAGATAGTATTACCTAGTATAGTAGAGCCAACACAATCTACAGATAAAGCAGTACAGAGTTTAGAAGCTAAGTTAGAAAAGAAAAGCAAAACACCAAAGATTCCATTAAGAATTAATCTACTAGCACAAGAAATAAAAGAAAAATATGTTTCATGGTATCAGAAACATAAAAAAAAGGTTATAATTGGAGGTATTGCTGCAGCAGTCTTAGGGGTAGGTGGATTAAGTTATTATCTTTATAATAAATATGACCTTTGCTGTCCTCGCTCACTAAACTTGATTTGCGGCAAAGACACATGCTCAGAACCTGAGCCAGCTCCTACACCTCCACCAACTCCTGTGCCTAAACCTGTAAATATACCAAAACCAATATCTACGCCAAGAATCGCTGAATTAGATATGATTGCGAATCCTAGACTAGGACCAGAAGAAGTAGTTTGTTACTGGTGGTGGTGTAAACCTTCATATAGAACATTAATAAAAACACCAGAACAACCAACTGAATCTCAGCAACCACAAACAAACGATTTAGGAGAAATTAAACTTAAAACATATCCAAGAAGGCACGTTTCAGATCCGATTGAAATTGATTTAGTTAAAGAAGGAATTGATGGTATAAAAACAAAGGATGATTTAGCAAAAGAATTTAATCCTGAAAAAGGGATAGGAGAATTAAAAGCAGATGATAATAAAATTAAACCAATTTATGATTCAAACACAGGAAAGATAAGAGTAAAACCAAGAGAGAAAGATGGAAAACCATACATTGGCCAAGCACAATTATCAATAAAAACAAAAGATGGCGATTGTTCAACATATTGCTTTGAATTCAAGAATGAAAAGCCAGAAGCACTTAAAAAAGGCACACTTGTTGAAATACTCGAGCATGGAAGAAGAGAAATAGATTTAAGAGATTACTTCAAGGATGATGGTGATAAAGATAGCCTCACTTTTAGTGATATTAGTATAGACGCAATAACACCAGGAATGAAAGGTAAAATAGAAGTAAAACAAATAACGGAAAAAGGTTCTAAAATAACATTAAGGGCAACTGAACCAGATTTCTTCTCTCAGACAAAAGATAATAAATATACATTAGATTCAGTTGTAAAAGTCAAGTTCACAGCAAGTGATGAAAATTATAAGGTCGAAAACTGGGCATGGATTGCTGTAACGCCGGTTAATGATTGTCCGAGGGTGAAGAAAGGAACAGACATTGGCAAAGTAAGATATGTTCCAAAAGATTCAAAAATATTCATTCCATTAACAGATATTTTTAGTGACCCTGAGGGTGATTATATTAAAGCAATAGTACGCCCTGAAGATAATAAAGATAATGGTGTTGAAGTAACAAGGGTATTACGTAAGGATGATAAAGATGGTAAAACAACAATCAAATATGAAATAAAGTATGCTGCTGCACCATTGAAACGTGAGGTGAATGTAGTATTATTAGCACATGATAATGAAACTAATGATAAATGCCAAAGAGAGGATGGGGCAATGGCATCTTATGGAATAGCTGTAGTGCCCGTAATTTTTCACAGTTGGGAACCTATACCTGTTGGTGGTTATGATATATTTTATAGAATACTTGACACAAATTTATCTGGCTCAACAGATCCTGAAATCTGTAATGCTTACACTTCAAATTTATCTTTAACTAAGGAAGGCAAGAAAGAATTAGAAGAAAATATCATATCATATGTTGAAGAACATAATAGTAGCTTAGATAATATTTCTGGCCGCATATCTTATGATAAGAATGGTGTTTTATTGTCTATTGAAGGTTTTGGATATCTTAAACAAGGTGAAAAGGATAAAGAGAATCCGAGCTCTGACAGTATAAGAAGCCTATTCAAATCAGATTTTAGACCAGAAATACCTTATAAACAAGATGGACTACTTTGTGTTCAAGTTAGATTTGAGAAAATAGTGAAAAAAGAAATAAAGTGAAATATGAACCTCGTCTATCTTAACTGTAGCAAACTGTAAAGAGGAGAAAGTTCATTCAATGTTGTTGAATTTGATGACGTCTATCTTAACTGTAGCAAACTGTAAAGTATTAGCCCAAATAATCTTTTCACAATCCTAATTCGACGTTTAACAATAATCCCTCTATGATGCCACTTTCTTTTGTTGGTATAAAAAATACTCCTGGTTTAATATCCAGCCTTAAATCATATAATGGTGTTATAACTGCTCTAACCTTTGGACCTATAGTTACCTGAGAATAATTATCTCCATAAAAAGACATTCGCTCATCTTCAGGAACATCAACCCAATGCTTAAATAGTACATGTCCATATGCCCCTAATAGATAAAATGAGCCAAATTTTCCTGCGTCAAAAAAAGCACCAGTTTCCCCTTCTAATGTAAGTAATCCTGTACCATTTCTTTTAGAATTAAATACAAAATCAATTTTTCCTTTATATTCAAAATCTTCTATCGAATCTAACGAACCATTACCCAATTCATCACCAAAAAGCATAAATCCTGCTTCAAATGAACTGTCAAAAAAATCAACACTATTAACACCTAATAATAATCCACCACCAATTGGAACTGTTCTAAATGAGTCTCTTTTTTCTACACCAAACCCAACACCACCTTTACTTTGCCTAAAATCATTATATGCATTTCCATAAGCTAGAAAGAAATAATTTAATGCATCTACAGTTGCGGAAGGACATACCATTAAAGAAGCACTCATTTGTGGGTTTAGCAATGAAAACCATTCACTTTTATTTACAGGTAGTTGTGTATAAGATAGTTTTGGTTCTGCAACCTCTCTTAGTCTTCTGTTTTTATTATAAGGTAAATTAATTGTATCATCTTTTGTTAGAACTATTAAACCATCATTATTAATAAGAAGATACCTAACATCAAACATATTTTTACCATATCCTCGGTTTTTTGGATTGGATACATAAAGATAATAAATGGATATTTTATTATCAGCATTATCAGTAGTATCTCTAACATGCTTTAAGTAAACACCCTCAGCTTCTGTTTTGTGTTTAAATTTTAATTTTTCTTTATAACAAGTGGTTACAACAATCCTCGAAAGACAAAACTCACCATCTGAATCACTGCATTTTGCTGGGTCTATAACAGGATTAGTACATTTTGTCTGCGCCTCAACATCCGCCGAACCAGCAATAACTAAAGCAGCCAAACCTACACCACTAAGAATCGTCCCTGATTTATTAAGAATCACCCCTGCTTTACCTGCAGCATAATCAAGAACTGCTCCTGCCCTATTAGCAACATCATCAAATGCCTTATGAAACCTGCCTTTTTTCTGAGAAATAACATCATTTACTTTATGAGAAATAGCGCCATCTGTTGAACCAATAGTTTCTGCTACAATTTCATCAAGGCTCATACCTGAAGGTATAGCCATTCCATTTATATAGTTTTTCATTGTTATTCCTCGTGAGTAAAGTCAATTGCAGGTTATGGAAACACTTTTAATGGAAACATCGTGCTTATTAAAACCTTTATCTGATTATCATAAGCGCATCATGCATCAATCTTGGCGCAGATTGAATAACATCACTTCCTTTAATCGCCCCATACATCAGGGTTTCTGGATTATTTAAATATCCGATAGCTCCTCTTAAAAATGTTTTATCTGCTTCACTATAACAGCATTTCTTGTCTCTGCCTTTTTCCTCTTTATCATTTCCCTGCAATTTAATTAATCTGAACATCTGCACAATTTCTGTTGGAGATGCAATTATAAATCTTCCAATTTGGTCTCGCCTATACAATAAATTATAAAATGATTTTAATGCTGAATCTTCTGGCTCATTTATATCTTGTAGTTTAGCTGTTATGTCATAAGTTGAAGTTGTATTTGCGCTGTAATCTGATGAAGGGGGTTGCGTTATTTGCGCTGGTTTAACATGTTCAACACTTTCAACATATTCAACACTTCTTACATGCCTTTCTTCTCTTCTTGATACTCCTGTTGATGCACCAATTGATACTTCTGTTTGTGTTCCTGCTCTTTCTGAATTTGGCGATGTTTTTATAACAGCATAACCAGAAACAACTTCTAGTTTTGGCCCCTGAGCAGCTGTTTGAGAGATAGTTGCTTCTTTAGTCGAGGGAGTTGCTTCTTGTGCTCTCTGTGGGTGAGAGATATTATCATTAGTTCCAGCAGTTTCTCCCACATTCTTTTCAACTGCATTTTTATATGTTCTTGCTCCATCATCTAATTTAACCAATAATTCTTTTGCATCGTCAACAACCTGCGAATAGAGCTCATTGTACCTTTTCGCTTCTCTTCCAACAAAAACCATGCCTTCTAATTCCTTATGAAGGGAAAAATAGCTTGGATGTGTTGATATATCTAAAAGTTCTTTGATTTCTTCAGTGGTTGGTGATTCTTTTTTAACATTATCATTAATTTGATTTCCAACTCTCTGCAATAAAGCAGCGCTTCTCTCCAAATACATCACATCTGCCCTCAATTCTCGTCTCATATCAAAATACTTCATGCCAGATGTGCAGACCATCTGCATTTCGCTGTAGAGAGCATTTATCCTCGGTGTCAAACCCTCGTCCAAGAACTTCTTTTTCTGTCGTCTTGAAATGTCTGCAGTGCCTGTCGGAACATCGCTGAGAAAATCCTCGACGACAGGTCTCTCCACCCCAATTATTCCCTGCAGTTTTCTCTCAAGGTCGTCTTTAACTGCCCTTACTTCTATAGGGGATGACGAGTGCAGATATTTCTGAATAATTTTATCGTCGTGGAATGACGCAACTGAATGGACGGCGTGGCCGTAGGAGAGGATGAATTTGTTTGGCTGATGTATTGGAGGAATAGAGGTTAAACTATTTTTTAAAGTTTCTGAGATTATTGATGTGTTAAATAAATAATAATTAGAGCATATTAAATTTATCTCTGCTAGTATTCCTTGTCCATCTTGTTTTAAATCTCTATTAAAAAAGTTAGTTATTAGTTTTCTGAATTTATCTATTGTTTTATTAGATTGATTACCAACCCCTTTTGTAAGTTTGTTTAACATACTATTTACAAATTCATCATATTTCTGCATATTCACAAAGGTTAATGGATCTTTTACACCAATCATATTTTTTAGTTTAGAATAATGGTGATAATACTTGTCAACATCTGACTGTACTCTCTTGAATTCATCTATTGTGTCAGCCCTAAACTCATTATTAATGATTTGTTCAAGTTTTCTTGTTATTTTCGCAGCATTTTTCAGCATATCATCTAATATAGTTATAGATTCGTCCTCTGAAATTATATCTAAAATTTCCTGATATCCTTTATCTTCGTTTGCTTTTGACAAATTACTCACATCTTTATTACACAAATTATTAAAGTACTCGATTTATCTCATTACTATCTATAAATACATTAATTCATGTACTCTACAACTATCTTCACTTTAAACTTAAACCTGCTTCTTCGTAGACCTTATTCCATGCAGGGTTATATCCAACTAACTGAGATTTATGCAGACCACTGCTACCATCACTTTGATTAGGATCACTTTGGTTCATATTGTTTTGGTTTATAATTCTAATCTCGTCTTGCTGCCTTTGATACCATCTGTCTCTTACATCTGGATACTCCTTCATCATGTGTTCATCTGCCTGCTTCAATGCTTCAAACCAGTCAATTTCAAGTTTTTTAGGCGGTCTTCTCAGTAATGTATATTCATCATTTCCATTTTTGTCTTTTGATTCTCTTCTAATGAATCTCAGCTCTTCAAGATTTTTCAAACTGTCACTTATTATTTCTGTTTTGTCATAAAATCCTTTTTGCTCCAGCTTTTCCAGTAATTTTGAGTAACTAACTGTTTCAGTATCTTCAAATGCATTCAATACATGCCTGTCAATTACTGAAATGCCGACAATATTATCATAAAACATCTGCCCGTATAATTCAGCAATATGTATATTATCAAATATCCCTGAGAATAAGTCAATATGTCTGCTATCACGTCCATTATTTCTTTCTGAAAGAATTTTTTCTTTTTGACGGTGATGATATATAGTGCAGCCTGATATTAATTTTTCATAATGTTGGAAAAAGGATCTTACTCTTACATTTGCTCTTAACTCACGCGGCAGCATATCAGCAAGATACAGCAGAAACGGATTTCTTACATGAAAATCAGTAGATAAGCATTCAAGTATATGCTGTTTCAGCAAATCTGATCTTTGAGATTGTTCTCTTCTGGCAAATGTGCTTTCTGCGAAACTTTTTATAACTCTTTCATTTTGTTCTGCGCTGATATCTGTGTAGAATACAATAAACCTTCTGCTGAATTCTTTGTCCTTGTTTTTAAAGTAATCATTTGAAATAGCCAATGTATAATAAATTGTTTTTCCCGGAGTTATTTCAAAATTATCAACACCATCTTTTGCATTATTTGTTCTCGTATATCTTGAAAAAGTTCCCTCTGAAATATTTTTTACAATCTCTAAAAATGTTTTATTGGATATTTTTTGGAATTCTGTTATTACCCAAAACTCAAACTGATTTATCATTGGATTATTGAATAATGCTTTTTCAGATGATTGCTGAAGCACAAGTAATTTATCCTGTGGAAACAGACCTAAAAATGCATCCATAATCCGCGATTTTCCAGCGCCGCTTAAACTTTCTATGCCAACATGTGCTCTTGATAGTAAAGAATAAACCAATAGTCTTCTTAAACCATCTTCCCCAACTATGCCCTGCTCTTCAAAATAATTATCTATCTCCTGTGGTGTAAATATATACTCCTTTGGTATTATGGTTTGAGTCATTGTCTGAGTCATTGTTTGAATAGGAGGTCTAACCTGCGGCAGAGGTCTAACTTGTGATTGTGTTGCAGATATTAGTGATGGTTGCAGCTGTTGTAGCTCATTTCTTGCAGATTCCTGTCTTATAGTTCCCTCCATTGCATTTTCTTGCACACTAGTTCCTTGTCTTGCAGATGCCTGTGCAGTAGATGGTTGTACTGTTTCTACAATTCTTTCAAGAGACCGAGAATTAATAATATCTATAGCATCTCTTTGTTCATCATTGTCTATATTCCTTCCTGCATTAGTATTATTAAGAGTATGACTTCTTTTATTTTCCAAAACATTTTTTCCATTATTTTCTTTCTCAAAGGCTTGCCTTACCAATATATATTCCTCTTCGTGTCCTACATACAGCATAAACCATTCTCTTTTCCATTCATCTTCCCTGCACAACAGGGTTTTAACTTGGTATGGTGTAAAACTGTTATACTTCAAAGTGCCATTTTCTCTAATTTCTGCTGCTGCTCTTTCAACTATAGCTATATCTGCGCCATACATAATTATTTTATCAATAGACACTACATTCATCATCTTATCACCTTGACTATGAATCAGTTATCTTACGCAAGCAATAGGTTCTTTTTGTACAGTTTTGTTTCCACTATTTTTTGTATAATCTTCATCTTTGAAGTCATAACTAATAAGAACTTCACAAATATCTGTTGTTGTGATTCTTTGTTTTTCCCTTAGTAATAAATTCTTTTTAATTCTTGTTCTAAATGCCTCATATAATACATTATCTATTGTTCGTCCTGACCTATACCTCTCATTGGTGTGAGTAATTGCAAGGATGGGTTTGTAATCAATATCATCAAATATACTACCACCAAAATATTTTTTAAGGGCTTCATCTGATGGATAAGATTCAATTTTTCTTTGTATACATTTATAGATTGCAACAACACCTTCATCTGTTTGTGGATATTCAACACGAAGTGGTTTAAATCTGCTTTTTATTGCATCATCTAACATATCATACATGTTTGTGGCAGCAATGGTTATTATTGGGATATATAAATAATCTAAAAGGCAGGTGTTTAATACTGTTACCACTTTGTTATCTTCACGTGAACCACCACCCAGATTACTTCTGTTTGTGGCTATTTTGTCAATTTCATCAAGAAAAATAACGGCTCCCGGTTTCTGAGCTATTTTAATCTCCTCCTCGACTTCATCATAGTAATCTTTTATTTGTCTATGTGATTCATTTATTACAGGATTCCCAAATTTTGCAGGATTTGGCGCAAAGAACAAAAACCCAGATTCACGTGCCAATAATTTTGCAATTGTTGTTTTTCCAGTACCTGGAGGACCAATCATTAATCTATTTAGTTGTGATTTATCAGATGGCATTAATTCTAAATATATCTCTTTATTTCTTAATCCCTCTGCTATATCCCTAATTTGGCTGATAGCATAATCTTGCCCTGCAATAAAATCTTCTTCATGATACTCTTTTTTACCATGTCCTGTTTTATCTTGTTCTTTTGCTTTTCCAACAGGTTCAATACTTATTCGTCTTTCGCCATTTTCACTAACGCGCTTTTTATAATTAGCAAGATCTTGCGAAGCATCAATTGTTCTTGCTCTTTTAACTTTTGTTAAATCTTTATGTTCTTTAAAATCAATTTTAATAGGTTTAGCATCAATAACTATATGTGTTACACCATTCAATTTTGTGTATATATTTCTATAACTGCTTTCAATTGTGCTTAAAGTTGTTCTCATAACCCAGTCAAAGAATGCTTCTGTTGTAGCTTCTAATTTTATGCGCTCTCGTTCGCTGTTATCAATACATTCAGAGTATGTATTCATTAGTCCATCGACAACCTCAACTAAGGTAGAATCAAAATTTATTCTCTTAGTCCCAAAACCATTTGTGCTAACATCTCCCACATAATTCAATTTCTGAGCACCATATCTTGATGCAATATATGTTGAGAAGATTAATGCCTCTGAAGAGTCCAAATGACTGTTTAATTTTGCATATGTCGCGTATTGGGCAACAAAAAAAGAAGTGATGGCATCATAGATGCCATCTGCATTGTCTCTAGAAGACCTATGTATTCTCTGCTCTAAATTGAATGTATATCCATTTAATTTAGGTTTTACATGAAACTCTGCTGCAGATATTTCTCTAGCAGTTAGTTCAATTGTAGTCATTGCTATCCACCATTTTTCTTATTTTGTTGGTTCATTTAATTTCTGTGCAAAATAACTGTTTGAAAAAGGGTCTTTGTCAAATTGCTCCATGTCTGCATCAATTCTTTTTCTAAAGTCTTCTACTTTTTTGCCCATCTGTTCATAAGTTGTTGGTTCCTCTCCGTTATTACGTGGCTGCTCTCCTTTATCAACATTTCCCAGCTTCATAAGAGCCCCATAAACTTTGTTTTCAACACCTCTTCTTTCTACAACAGTTTCATTATAAGCCCTTACATTATCCTCTGCTCTAGGCGCCACATCAGTAATTGCAATTGCGTCATCTATGTAATTTATAGCTATTCCTGGCTGTTCAATTAATTTTTCCCTCATCTCAGCAATTTGTCCTTTTAAGACATTCCTCTTTAAGTCTTCTCTTCTTATGCGTCCCGTATATCTAACAACTTCAGTTCCATACTTTCTAAACTCAGCTCTATACTTATCTTCTCTGTCTCGCATTTTTCTTAGCTCAGTGTCTATTTTTCTTCCTTCACTTAGGATAGTTTGTTTTCTATCTTCTTGACTGGTTCCTGATATTTCCTTGTATTGTTTTTTCCTTAATTCAAATTGATAATTCAACTCTTCTGCTCTTTTTGTTGCGATATCCTTTGCTCTTTTAGCATTAGTTTGTTTTAAGAGCGATTGGTCATGCTGTTCTGCTAATCTTTCATAGTTCGCATTTGCTGTCTCAAGAAGTGCTTCTAATTCATCTACAGATTTTGATGCATTTTTGGCTTGCATTGTTTCCCTTTCTTGAGAACTATATCTAAACTTCATCACAAAATTGTGAAACCAGTTCCTTACACCTTTCCCTTTTTGTAATCCAACTGTTTCTGCTTCTTCTTTTGCCTCACTTATTTTCTCTTTTATCTCTCCGTAAGTTACTCCATTAGCTACTTCTATGGCCTGATCCGCTTCACTTAAGACGTCTCTATTTCTCCGCTCAATCTCTGCAATTGATTCTAAATCTGGTGCTTTTGTTGTTGGTTTTGCCTGTTGTACTTGAACTGTTGTTGCAGGCGTTATTGTTTGTGCAGTTTTTCCAGTTTGTACTGGTTCTTCAAAACCATCCAACCCTGTCAAATCATGCCCATTTCCACCATCATATGTTCCAACTGGTGGAACTGCTCCTGCTCCGCTCGCATCTTCCATTTTAATCCCTCCGAATTTTTATCTGATTTTTTAATTGATCTTATTTTATTTTTTATTTCGCTTATTTTTATTTCGTTTTATTTTTTATGTCTTTTTTATTCCATTTATTTTTCATTTTCGTTTCATTTTTTATTTTGTTTTACATTCATTTTCCATTTGATTTCTCGACAATGTTTTTCTTGAAGTTATTTTTCACAATAATTTTTGTTTAAGTTTAAAATTAAATAAAAACAGATTTAAAACATACTTTTCAGCTTCTGCACATATTTCTGCATTGCTTGTTCTCCTGTTGGCAATTGCAAAAACCCAAATGTTTGCTGTCCGAACATTTCTGTATGTGTTACAACATAATCAACGCCTTGTGAATCATTATGCACAACAGCCAGCCTTTCACCGTTTACAACTTTTGTATCAATGCTTGACATTTGATTTGGGTCTGCTGAGCCATTCACAAGAGGCATCTTTGCATATTCTGCTTTTTTGTGCGCTTTTTCAACGTCGACAAGACCTGTGCATGCTTTGACAAGGTTTCCCATGCCTTCTCTGTCTGTTTTATAACCGTCAGACATTGCACCAACTAATGCGCCTGCATTTGCATCTGCTGTTGCTTTACAGATTTCATATCCAAATTTTGCGCCGTCTTCGGTCTTCACAATTTCATATGCTGCTTTTTTCACAGCGTCTTCACCGCATCCTGGGCTTGCAATGTACAGCACACCAATTGTCCCTGCTACACCAACGCCTGTCCAAAATAACTTGCTTAACAATCCGCCATTTCCGCAATTTACTGCCATTTTAATCCCTCCATGTTTTGTTTTTTATATTCTTATTTTTCTAAATTATTCAATGAACATTCACTGATAACTAACAGCATGATGAAGAGGTTCTGAGGTTACATCTCTTTCTGTTGCCACACTATCAAATGCCATCTTCCTCAACAAGGTTGCCAATCGCAAAGTGTCTTTTGAAAAGTCTTTATCCATCTGAACTGCACTTTGAACACCATAATCTTTTTCTGCGATTAATTTGACCTCGAAAGATGAGCCATTTATCGCTCTATACACTCTTTCTAAATATCCTATTGCTAAAGAAACGTTTTTTAATCTGTCTTGATTCCAATCCATACAATAAACTTCATTTATTGGCTTGTGTGCTTTATCTACTGCAGAATTATCAACTAATCTAAGATTTCCATTATCAATCCTACCACCAACAGATGCCAATATTTCTTTGTCTGCTCTTACAACATCAGAAATAATTGCATGTTTTCCATACAATCCTTTTTCTGGTCCATAGATTGTTTCTTTTCCAAACAATATTTCCCTTGCTTTTAAAAATGAAGAATTAATGTAATCTAAGGTTTCATGAGCTTTTTGTTTAATCTTTCGCTCGTTTAATTTTCTTGTTAAATCTATCGCTGCTTTTTCAACTATTTGTCCAAAAGGCATATATTTTCCTAACTGTAAAAAAGATAATCCACCTAAAGATAACCCGCTACCACTAACTTCGCTATTATAAAATGTCTGTAAATCAAAATAATCACCTGCATCCCTGCATCTTCTTGGAAATGCTTCCAACCCTTTGAGCAAATCACTAATTTCAGAAGCAGATTGTTCAAACTGGGTTATTCTTTTGTCTAAAACATCATAATTAATATAATTAATATCAGTGGTAACTTTTCTAAAAACATTATGAACACTTAAAGGAACATTTCTTTTAGAAGCATCTCTTCTGCTAAATAGATTATCTTCATCTGTTGCCCTAACTCCTATTCTAATTCCACTAACATCTTCAACAACAACCATTTTAACCCCATATTTTATTAAAATTTAACCAAAAGTTTTTATTAAAATGAATTAACAACACTGGTTTGATTCATTTTTCATTTGGTTCATTTTTTCTGTACTTTTTCTTTATGCTATGTTCCCCATCTTTTTTTTCTATAACTAATATTGTCGGATAATAATATAAACTTGTGTTGTAGTTAGTTGGACAACGTCGGAGAATTTGCGGTTATTTCGAAAAAATCAAGTAATGCTCGGAAAAATATTAACTGAGCTGAATTTTTTACAAATAAAGTTACTTACTCTACACTTTGAATCATAAAATTTTGTATCTAAAACTTCAAAAACTTCAACTGCACTCATCTCTTTAAAGTAGTTACAAAAACAAAAGATTTAAATAAAGAATGCTATCACACTTTTACATGGCAGAGCAGAACAAAGGTATTGCACAGAACAGAGATATTGCAACTGTATTTAGTGATGCATATTCCAGATGTCTTCCTAAAGTTTTAGGTGACCAGCATTCTTTCTTGCTAGATTCACTTGAATCGCATTTATCATCTCATCCAAATGGCACTTTATTAGTTTTAGGCCCAAGCGGACAGGTTCTTCCTTATTCATGCCAATACACACATGATGGCAAATTTGGTTCTTCAAACAGGCAAAGAATAAAAAATATGATTGGAAACGGAAAAATAATTCTCTTGGATTATGTAGCTGAATTCGCTAAATCAGGCTTAATTAGGGCATTAGATACATTAACACAATTTGGTTTCTTTAGCGATAATTATTTCCGTTTGGACAAGTTTGCTTTAGATGAAGATTTAAACCCAAATCGTTTAGAAAGCACAACTATCTCTTTCATATTAAACAATCTTAAAGACAATTTACGCATTGCGGACAATTCTGTCACAGCTGTAGATGCAAACCTTTCAATACATCATGCTTCTGTCACAAAACTTGAGCTTGAGAAAGTTTATAGAGAAATTTTTAGAGTTTTGCAGCCAGGCGGATTATTGCATTTAGGAGAAGGTAATGTAAACATGAATTACAGCGAGGACAAGTTAATAAGGATTGGACAGGATTTAGCGTCAATATTAGATTCTTCAGTATTAATACGCGACGAGAGAGAACATAAACCAGATTATGTTTTAACTTCATTTTTTGAAGTGGGTAAATCTTATGATGCTCTTCCACTAATAAGTAAGACTGAAAGTGCATCTTTAACTAATTATGTCCCAGTAAATATTAATAAAGGGGGATTTGTTATTATTTCATTAAATCAAAGAAAATACAATATAGTTAATGGATTAATTGGAACATTTACTAAACCCTCAGAAATAAAAAGCGCTTTGAGAAATAAAGATTACAAACAGATTTCTGTCTTTGAATGCTCAGGTGGTATTGTAATTCCTCTTATAGACACAAAAATGCCTGAGGACATTGAAAGACATATAATCCCTGTGAACAGATTTTATGATGAAATCCAAAGAAGAGCCAATGGTTATTCAGGTATTGATGATGAGCTTGTTACTCAAATCAGCAAGGGTATTGAATTTGAAAGGCACAATGCATTAAAGGGAATTGTTGAATTTTACATGGGTGAATCTATCATTATAAACGCACTTCAAAAAGTTGGCTTTGTGGATATTCATGCAACCCATCATAGAACAGAGCCATTCTATAACATTACTGCGAAGAAACCGAAGTAAATATCAACTTGTCCAAAGTTTTTTATTCCTTATTATGTTCATTTACTCAAACAAATAATAATATTTCTCAATTGTTTTTCTCATCAATTCTTTATTAAATAAAAACCAGTTATGACCGCCTTCAACTTCCACAAATTTTGAATGAGGAATTCTCTTGTGCATATCTTCTGTCATTTCTTTTGTCATAAGCGGATCATCCTTGCCTCTCAATATAAGAACTGGCATTTTTAGAAGTGAAAGTTTTTTAGTGACATCATAATTAAATGTTGCTTTAAAATTAAGTTGTAATGAAGTAGGGTCAGTACATTTAAAACCAATGCTTAAAATATTTTCTTCGTTTATCTCAGTGCTGGTACAATAATCATACTTGAATCTTCTTTCAAATGCCTTGCCACAATTTTCAATTATATTATTAATAATATCTTTCAGTGGAATTTGCTTGTTTGCATCAACAGGACTTATATCAGAAGTATCAATTAGTATAAGTGCACCAACTTTTTCTGGGTACTTCACCCCAAACTCAAGTAAAATCATGCCACCCATTGAATGTCCTGCGATAATTGGCTTATCTATTTTAAAATGTGAGAGCACCTCATTTAATGTTTCAGCAAATGTATTCATTGTGGCCTTGGTATCTGAATAAGTATCGGGATAAGGTTCAGAGTCACCATGTCCTGGAAGGTCGTATGAAAGAATACTGTGTCCTTTCTTATAAAAAAACTCCATCAAACCTTTGCCAGAAGTGTCATTCTGTGCATTGCCGTGTATAAACACAAAAGGTCTCTTTACAGAAGTTCCTTGCCTAAATGAAACAGATATCTTATTTCCTTTATTTGTTTTGAATTCTGACATTTTAATATAGAAATACCCTTTATATATTAAAATATTACTGAATTGGAACGTGTTTTATAAAAGAAATACACTATATTTTTACTACTATACAGATAAAATTTATAAATCAAACAAAGTTACTATCTATATTCTATATATAAATAGATTTAATATCAAATAGCCTGTATTGTGGGGATGCAATATGCATGAAGAAGTATTAGAAGATTTAGGTTTTAGCAAAAACGAGGCAAAGGCATATTTGGCATTGCTTGAGTTAGGCTCAGCCACCGCAGGACAAGTTGCTGAAAAATCCAAGGTTCACAGAACAAATGTGTATGATGCATTAGAAAGAATGCTCGAAAGAGGCGTAGTTTCATACAATATGATTTCTGATGTAAAATATTTTCAGGCAACACCTCCACAAAATCTTTTCAGGCTGCTTCAGGAAAAAGAAGATAAATTAACAACTGTGCTTCCAGAACTTTTATTAAAATTGCAAATGTCAGAAAGCAAAAGTGAAGCGCATATATTTCAGGGTGTAAAAGCATTTGTTGATCTTTTATACAGCCTTTTAAATTATAAAGAGCCAATTCTTGTTTACGGCATACCAAAAGAAGCGCCAATTATAATGAAAACTCTAATACCTCATTTTCACAAAAAAAGGGTTCCGATGAAGATACCTATGTGGCATATTTATAATCACGATGCTAATGAGAGAATAGATTTCCTTAACAAAATGTCATATACCAAAGCAAAAGCTCTTCCGCAGAAATTTGATTCAAAGGTCTCAACTGTTATTTGCGGCGATGAAGTGATAATTGTAGCATGGATTTCTCCAGTGATGACTATCCAAATAAAAAACAAGCTTCTTGCTGAATCATATAAAAATTATTTCAATATTCTTTGGGAAGCTTCAAAGTAAAAAATTTTATGTGAAATTCTTAATATGAGCATTTTAATTGTTATCCATCTCAAATCATTATTAGTATAGTTTTCGTAGTTTTTTAGTTCCAAGGACGCAGTCCCCCGTCTCATGAAAAAAAACTGTTTGTCGTAAGTCGTTTGTCGTGAGTCGTAAACGAAAAAACAAAAAATGCAAAAAACAACTGACGACAAACGACCTACGGCTAACGACTTACTAATTTATCTTAGTGAACTTTGTTGGACATGCCGGGAACTATTAAAAACAAATACAAAAAGCAAGAAAGAAGACATTATCATTTCAAATGCTGGGGCAATGCAGCAAAGAAGTCAATCTTTTTTTCAGTTGTTGTTGATTCTGTTGAACAATATTCAATAAGGCTATTAATTCTATTTAGCACATCATGAACTCTCATATAAGTCTTGCCGTCGTTGTCAAAGACTTGGTATTTTTTCTCGTCTGGCTCGCCGCCTTTTGGGATTCTGCTTATGACAACAACGCCTTTATTGCTCCCAGTAATATCAGTTCTTATTTGTATACCTGCACCAGCTCTCATTGATTGGTATGGAGCTTTGAAGGCAAGATCTCTCACAATACTTAAATCGCCATAATCTTTGGTTATATTTTTTGTCTTGCCCAATACCTTATCTGTTGTCACTAATTCAGAATATGCATCTCCATAAGAAGGCGAGACTCTCTTTTTAAAAAACAAGTATCTTACACCTGTGCCGTCGCTTAACTCATAATCATAGGCTTCGTTTTCTTCAACACCCTGCGGCTCAACACCATATTTTTCCATTAAATATTTTTCAAATTCTCTCTTAAATGCCCCTAGCCTTGCTGTTAAGCTTCTTGCCTTATGAAAATCATCTGCATTCTTCTCGTTGATTTTTGTGAATCTTGCACTATCAAGAGCAACTTCCATCTCTATAATTGTATTGTCTAATTCAAGCTTTTCATCTGTTGCAGGATATTTTACCTCTAAATCTTTTTTATTCATCTTTGTTGAGTTTCTCCCGCAAAGCCTGCTCATCTCGTCGAGAAGATAACCTATAAAAATATGCGCTTCATCATCAACCTTTCTTACAAACTCCCTGTTTACACTGTCTACATTATCAACCAATACTTTTTCCAAAAATTCCTGAACAAGAGAAAAAACAGTTTCATATTGCACTCTTGTCTGTGAACATACTCTAACAACATATTTTCTGCTGCCTATAACCTCATTAGTAACATATGTGCCGAGGAGAATGCCATGTGCATCAACACCAACATTTTGCTTGGCCTCTTCGAATGTTTTATTCTTTAAAGCATCGCTAAACGGAGTTATAACAAAATCATCTAATGTAGAAATAGCTGTTCTTCTTACATAATCCAATGCTTTTACATTCAGCTCTTCTGCGCTATCACTATCGCCTGTATAGTTTACATCAGGAATTAATAGTGCAGGCAGTTTAATTAATCTTGTGTTTGTTCTCTGCATAGTTCCCATGGTAATACCTCCTCATTTATATATATTGTGAATATGTAATTATTTTGCTTTTTGTAGTTCAGCGACGACAATTATCTCCTCATCAATTCCTCGCCGTACCATAACTGCAGTTTGTCCAAGGTACAAAAACCCTGTCAACCTTGCATTCCAACCTTTCTCTTGTTTTTTCATAATTCGGCGCTAATCTTATCACAGTCTCCATTGCTTCGCCCATTGTTGCGTCAGACAATGCGCTGAAAAGAAAATAATCTGGATGTCTTTTTATTGCTTCTTTTGCAAGATTTACTATTGAGGTGCTATATTCTTTGCTTTTTGCCTCGCTCCAAAATATGCCTGCCCATCCTAATGCTGAATCTGTTTTGTATGTGTCAACAATATCTTTTAGGTTATCCACATCCTGTTTTGTTTTCATTCCTGCTTTTTCAAGCTCTGCAATATATTCAGGATGCTCCTTCATTGTTTTTTTGCCGATATAAGCAACAGATTCATATAACGCAGTTAATTTCTCTGCCTCGCTGCTTCTTACAACTTGGCATCCCCTTATGCCCATAGCAGCGACGTAAAGCAGTAATCCTGTTTTTAAAACATTTCCTATAAATCCCATCTCAATCACCTTATGTTTATTTTATTGATTTTCAGTCATTATTCAGATTATTTAAACATTCTATTCGCAACATATCCCGCAAGATAACTTCCAAGGTACAATGCTACTTTTGTTCCGGCCATTGTACCTGCTCTTTTCAAATCTCCTGTTGTTGCAGCGTCGTAAACATCAGGCGCCAATGATACAAGACCGCCTAAAACACCTGCAACCTTTGCCTCAAGATTATTTGTATCGCTGATACCGGCGACAAAACCAGCGCCAATAGCAATGCTTGGAGAAATAGGATTTGTTACATTAACATCATAAGGAACAGGCACACACCTTCCAGCTCTTGTGGCGTAAGATAAAAATGTCATCAACCCAATCTTGCATACACTGTTCATAAACTTTCCAAGAGTGGAATCACCAGATGTTTGCCGACGGTAATTATCTGCTGTTGTTTGCACCATTGTTTTAACCTCGTTGAAATTATTTGTTGTAATTATGTTTGGAAATTATTGTCAGTATGTTTGAGCAACGAGTGCAGTTCATATTCAATGTAACACACTGTAATCTCTAATTGCACTCAGTTGCTCTGTGGGTAAATCACTATGATTAGTGATGATTAAGTAAATTATTAGTATTAAGTAAATCACTAGGACTAAAGTATAAATAGACACCTAAAAGATATAAACTTGCGCTGTAGTCATTGCCACGTCATTTCGGAAAAAACAGGGGGAAAACGAAAATAATTGTATGTTTTATCTCGAAATATCTTATTT
>JACQSP010000139.1 GCA_016205905.1 Candidatus Woesearchaeota archaeon | reverse complement strand
GAATAACTGTTTGTATAGTGGTGGACTTTAATATTTGATCAATTTTGTTAAAGTCCACGAATATAGTAAGTAACACGAACTGTACAATAATTTAGGTTACTTACTATAGTTAGTCGTTTGTCGTTAGTCGTAAACAAAAAACGAAAAAAACAGCTGACGACAAACGACCTACGGCTAACGACTTACTCGCTCTTGGCTGCGCCAAGGAACTAAAAACAAATACAAATACTAAACTAACACAATGAAATGCGAAAATTCAATTAATTATAACCGTCAGAAGTATACGCTAATTATTAATCCGTGCTCTGGAAACAAAGACTGCAACTTAATACTTCATAAAATTCAAAATTTCTTAGGTGACATTGATGTAAAGATAACTGAAAAAAAGGGTGATGCCTCAGCATTTGCAAAGAATTCCAAAGCAGACGTCGTAATTGTAGCTGGTGGCGACGGTACAATTAATGAAGTTATTAATGGTTTGATGGAAAAGAAACTAGCCAAAACTCTAAAATCTGATTTTTCCACCAGTGTATTCACTGGTGGTCAAGTGGAAAAATCAGGGTTAAAGAAAACCGACCCTAGCCCGCAGGGCGAGAATGCCACCAGTCTATTGACTGGTGGTCGGTTTTCTTTTTACAAACCAATGAATACCAAAGAAATAAAACCAAACAACATACCAAGATTAGCAATTATACCCATTGGCACATCTAACATGGTTGCAAGAGCCTTTAATATTCCCAAAAACATTGACAAAGCAATACTTCTTATCCAGCAAAACAGAAGAAAAGACCTTGACATCGGCAGGGCAAACAACAGATACTTTGCAATTGCCTGCGGCGTCGGTATAGACGCAGAAATGTACAAAAATGTTGAGCCAAAGATAAAAAAAATGTTCGGCGAGGTAGCATATCCTTTAAGCCTTCTCAAGGCAATATTTAATTACAAGCCAAAACTATTGCAAATTAATGTAAATGGAAACAAATATTTTGGTTATTATGTATTAGTATGCAATATCGCCAAGTTCCAAAATATACTTCAAATACTTCCTGACTCAAAATACGACGACGGTTTTTTTGATGTTCTCATTCTTCAGAAAAAAGAATTGCCTGATTTATTAAGATATCTTTTTGGCATTGCAACAACCCAAGTCTATAAATTCAAAGATGTAGTTTGCGTTAAAGCAACCTCGTTAGAAATAACATCAGAAGAGCCAGTAATCGCACATGCAGACGCAGAAATCATAGGAAAAACACCAATCAAATTGAAAATGTACGAGAAAGCTATTGAAGTGATTTGCTGAGTTGCGATTAATATATTTGTTTAGATCTCTCTTGTTTCTTATTCTCTTTCTTCATCTCACAACGCGTTCTAGGGACGAAGTCCACCGCCACATGAAACTGTTTGAAAGCTTGAACCTCTGAAAGCTCGAAAGTGCGCTATATGAGTTGTACTTTCAAGCTGTCAAGCTTTCTAACTTTCAAACATTTTTCGTAAGACGTGTGGCTGCGCCTTGGAACTAAATAAACACAATCTTTCTATAAAACAAAAAGAAAGAAACAATCATAATAACTATCGCCAAAACTAAAGTAATTATCAGCATCTTCTTGTCATTTCCAAATCCAAACGGGATAAATCCGAAAATACCGACGACACTGAATTTAGTAGTACTGCTTTTATCACTTGTGTTTTTTGTTTCATCTTTTGCACTAAGAAAACTGCCAATTATTACAATAATTATTCAGATAAATACAATAATCATTCCTAATTGAATAATTTGTTGAGAATTCATTTTATCTTCTTCACAGTGCCGTGGTTTGCATTCACTTCTACCATATCACCATCTTTCAGCACTTTTGTGGCAATCTTTGTCCCTACAATGCATGGCTTGCCCAATTCTCTGGAAACAATCGATGCATGGCACGTTAACCCGCCTTCATCAGTTACTATGGCTGATGCCTTTTTCATTGCAGGCACAAATTCCGGCCTTGTCATTGATGCAACAAGTATTTCACCTTCCTTAAATTTTAGAAGCTCTTCTTTTGTTTTGCATACTCTTACAACCCCTATTATCTTACCTGGTGATGCAGGTGCACCATGAATATCATTTTGTTCTGTGTATGTTTTATTGTAAACATTCATAATCTCTTCATAATCCTCTTTTGTATAAATTTCAAATATCAGCTTTCCATCTTCTCTTCTGCTGTAGACAATATAATGCTTCATTCTTTCATTAGCATCTTCCATACTAAAATTATCAAGCTTATCTTCAGTTATCTCCTCTGGCAGATATCTTTTTATCTTTTCTAATGGAATGCTATATCTCTTGCTAATCTCATTAAGCATAATATTCATATAATAAACACCAGTCAAAATATTCTTTTTTCTATTATCCTGCCAGTGAAGAACCTCCATCGATATGTGAATTAGTGAATTAATCTCATCATTAAACTTATGTTCTCTTATAATTTTCTCTCTTGCCACTGCATTTAAGCCATATCTTTCTTTTTCTGCTTTAAGCTTATCATCAATATCACTCTCTTCTTTGTTTTCTTCAATCAGTTTTTTTATTTCAGAAATATAATCTAATTCACTTAACGGATTTCCATGATAATAATTAATCTGATTGTACAAAAATCTTTTTCTGTGCGCTGTAATCTTCTCTTTTATTTTTTTATTTGTTTTATTCAATTTAGCAAATATTATCTGTGGTGATGAATCGTTGAATAAACAGAGCAATTTTTCATCTTTTTTCACTAATTTTACAATTTCAAGTATATCAATGTATTCTTCATTTGCAAATGATGGCTTTGCAGGCTGCATAAGCAGATTAAACAGTTTTCTAAACTCAGGATCATGCCTTTCAAGTTTTAATGCTTCTTCAATCTTTTTTTTCAGGAGCGGTTCGACGACAAAAGAAATGCCTTCAATAATATGGCTTACATCCAGAATTCCATGATAAGCTGTTTGCATTTCCTGATATAATTTAACCAGCTCTTGTTTATTTAATTTTGTTAAATCAGTATTGTCTATCTTTTTCATTGTTTTTTTTGATGAAGCTACAATTACTGCATCCTTTCCCATAACTTCTTTGAGATAATTCTTGTTTTTCTTGTATTTCTCAAGAAACATATTCCCTATATTTTTAAAATCATCCTCTAAATAAAGATATTCCACATAATCTTTGTTAAAAATAAACACTTTTTCTGTGTAACCATAACCTAAATTATTATGGCATCCAACTAATCCAGACTGCGGAGCACCAAAACAGAAATTCAGGCACCCATTAAATCCCTGAATGTACCAAGTTTTATTAAGAATTTTTTTAAATCTTTCAGCGAGAGTGTTCATTTTTGGTTTTTTCTATATTTCTTTTTTGCTTTTCTTGTTTTAAAAGTAGATTACTTATTTATCCTCTATCTATTCTCACTTTTTTATCTTCCTTTCTTTGGTGAATTTTTCATGCACAGGGAGTTCACTGTCTTCATCTATTTCAAGGTGATTGTCAAATTCTTTTTTCAGTTTTTTCCTTAATTTGTCGAATTCGCTCATTTCAATCCTCTTTTACATAATCTTTTTTACAATAACTTTATTCGCATTGACTTCTATTAAATCAGTATTCAACCAAACATTCACTCGCTTCCTTCATCGCCAATTATCTTTGCAGCGCTTACCACCCTATCGCCTTCTTCAAGCTTCATCAGTCTTACGCCCTGTGTATTTCTACCGATGACAGATATTAGATTGCATCTTGTTCGGATAATAATGCCTTTCTGGCTTATCAGCATGATTTCATCTTCGTCTGAAACGCTTTTTATTCCGACGACATTCCCGTTTCTTTCACTGCAGATTATATTGATAACACCTTGTCCGCCTCTGTTAATCAATCTGTATTCGGAAATGCTTGTTCTTTTTCCATAGCCGTTTTCAGTTATTGTTAACAATGTCTTGTTGTCATCGCCAATCACAGCGCCGATAACTTTATCGCTGTCAATTAGGTCTCCTTTTTCATTTACTTCACTTTTAAGCCTTATTCCTATTACACCTATAGAGGCTCTGCCCATTTCTCTAACATCTTCTTCGTTAAATTTAACTGCTAGGCCATTCTTTGTCGCAATTATTATCTGTTTAGTGCCGTCTGTCAATAATACATTAACCAGCTCATCGCCTTCTTCAAGGTTTATTGCCCTTATACCGCCGTGCCTTGGTTTTGAAAATTCCGCTAAACTGGTCTTTTTAATAATTCCGTTCTTTGTTATCATCACTAAATACAGTGTAGCCTCAAATTGTTTTATTGGTATAAACGCAGTGATATTGCTTCCTTTCTCACTGCCAGCTTCAATATCAATCAAATTGACAATTGCTTTGCCTTTTGCCTGTCTGGCGCCTTCTGGTATTTTGAATACCTTCAGCCAGTGCACTTGGCCTTTGTCAGTAAAAAATAATAAATAATCATGTGTGTTGGCAATAAATAAATGCTCAACAAAATCTTCTTCTTTTGTTGTTGCAGCAATGATTCCTCTGCCGCCTCTGCCTTGTGATTTATAAACACTTAAGGATGTCCTTTTTATATATCCGCCGTGAGAAATTGTAACCACAACATCTTCTTCTTCAATAAGGTCTTCAATCTCAATATCTTCCTCTTCATCGCTTTCGCTGATTTCAGTCTTTCTCTCATCTTTGTATCTTTCGCTGATTTCCACCAATTCGCTTTTAATAATATCTTTTATTCTGATTTCAGAGGCAAGTACATCTTTGTAATCCTTTATTTTTTCAATTAGGCTTTTTAATTCTTCAAGTATTTTCTCAGTTTCCAAAGAAGTTAATTTTTGTAATTTCATGTCGAGAATAGCCTGCGCCTGTATTTCCGTTAGTGTGTAAGTTGTAATTAATCCTGTTCTGGCAATATTAACATCTTTTGCTGCCTTTATGATTCTTATTGCATTATCTATATCACCCAACGCAATCTTTAATCCTTCAAGAATATGCGCTCTTTCCTCTGCTTTCTTTAACTCAAACTGTGTTCTTCTTGTGACAACTATTTTTCTGTGTTTAATAAACTCTTCAACCATCTCTTTAAGATTAAGAATTCTCGGCTCATTATCAACCAATGCAAGCATGATGATGCCAAATGTATTCTGCAGCTTTGAATGCTTATACAGCTGATTCAGCACAACATCTGTGTTTGCATCTTTCTTCAGTTCGATAACAACCCTCATTCCACTTTTATCGCTTTCATCCCTTATATCACTGATACCTTCTATTAATTTTGATTTGACATTTTCAGCAATCTCTTCCACCATTGTGGATTTATTGACCATGTAAGGAATCTCGTCTATGATAATTGCTTCTCTTTCTTTATGCTTTTCAATGTGTGTTTTTCCTTTTACCAAAACTTTGCCTTTGCCTGTGCCGTATGCATAGTTTAATCCCTGTTTTCCGCATATAATCCCGCCTGTCGGGAAATCAGGGCCTTTTACTATTCCCATTAATTCTTTTATTGGCATTTCAGGGTTGTCGATAACATTAATAGCTGCACTGCATACTTCCTGAATATTATGCGGAGGGATATTTGTTGCCATACCGACAGCTATTCCTGACGAGCCGTTGATTAACAGGTTGGGAACCTTTGACGGTAAAACCACAGGCTCTTTTAATGTTCCGTCAAAATTATCAACGAAATTAACTGTTTCTTTGTCAATATCTTCTAAGATATCTTCTGCTATTTTTTGCAGACGGCACTCTGTATATCTCATTGCCGCTGCTGAGTCGCCGTCAATACTGCCCCAATTACCATGGCCGTCAATTAATACATATCTCAATGAGAAGTTTTGTGCCATTCTTACCATTGAATCATAAACAGCTAAGTCACCATGCGGATGATATTTCCCGAGGCAATCTCCAACTATTCTTGCAGACTTTTTGTAAGGTTTGTTGTGGGCCATTCCCATCTCATTCATCGCAAAAAGAATTCTTCTATGGACGGGTTTTAAACCATCTCTAACATCAGGCAGGGCTCTGCCGACAATTACACTCATAGCATAATCTATATAAGAAGTTTTCATCTCATCTTCTATTACTATTGGTAAGATTCCTTTCTCAATTTTTTCTATTTCCTGCTCATCCTTCTCAAGCGCATCATTAATTTCAGGATTCTTGTCATTATTATTATTATTATCTTCTTTATTGGGGTTTTCGCCTGTTTTTTCAGTTTTCTCAGGAATGATTTTCTCGTCGCTGTTTTTATCCTTTTCCATAGCTCTTATGAACATGGTTTTATTTAAATATGTTTCGATTGAATTTGCTTCATCTGTTTAATAAATTAGTTTGATATTGTTGTTATTTTTTGCTCATGTTCTAATTACTGACAAAGCAGATTTTCAGTTGTGAGTTAACAAAACAAAAAACTTTATATTCTTATGTAATAAATTAAAACTTCATGGCATCAAAAGAACTTAAACAAGTAATCTTAATGAGAACAGATTTAAATATGTCAAAAGGCAAGATAGCTGCCCAAGCCAGCCATGCCAGCGTCGAATGTGTTCTAAAAAGCCTGAAATCAAAGAAAAGCGAGCAGCTTGTCAAAGAATGGCATAACCATGGCATGATGAAGATTGTTCTAAAGGTTGCTGACGAGAAAGAACTATATAATTATATCCAGCAGGCAAAAGATGAAGGAATGATTACTTCTATAATAACAGACGCTGGACATACGTTTGTTGAATCTGGCACTGTAACCTGCGGCGCTATTGGCCCTGATATTATTGAAGATATAGATAAAATTACAGGTAAATTGAAAGTTTTATGATTTTGCGTTAGTGATTACCTAACCAAATCATTAATAATTAAAACAAACACCTTCAATAGAAACTAACTTTCTTGGTAAGTTTATCTTACGCAAATCTGTTTCCTTGTTTTCTTTATCATAAGCTTTGTCTATAAAACAACCCTCATTACCAACCATATCACATTTTATAGCTAAAGTATACATGTTATGACTTTCATATCCTGAACTTTCGACTGGAAAAAAATCTAACCAGCTGCCGAATAATGCTCTAGTTGGACTTGGTGCTGGTAATGATGCAGTGCAACGATGTAAATTATATCTTGGATCAACTGCTGAAAAGACATAGAACTGTCCGCTCCAATCTGTATCTATTAGCGCTCGAGCTGGGCTTGGTAGTGATAATGATGCAATTAAAGCTAAACCACTTAATCCTTGTTTTATCATTGTTCTCACCTATTCAATGTTTAATAAAGGGAATTTATATAATTTATGTAATTTAACAATGGTTTTATCCAATTTCGCCATTTATCACACCAAGATGGTGATAAAACTTTATATATTATTTGTTTAATTACTACTAATTAATCTCAAAAATCATAGTGGCGGGGGAATTTGAGAGAATAATCAATAGCTAGGGAGAAAGAGGTGAATTAAATTGGTATTAGAACAATTGGGAATATCTATAGTAGACGCATTGGGTAATCTATTGTTAGGGGTTTTAAGTGTAATCCCAGGATTAATCGCAGCATTTATAGTATTGCTTGTCGGTTATATTATTGGGTGGATTATCTATAAAGTATTAGACAAACTTTTCATTAAGATAAAGTTTGACGACTATCTAATACAAAAAACAGGATTAAAGAAAAGAGTTGGTGATTTAAAGTTAGGGCATGTTTTAGCTGTTATATCTAAATGGTACATTTTTGTGCTGTTCTTGTCACCCGCAGCAGGATTAATAAAATTAACTACATTATCTACCTTCTTGGTTGAGCTAAGCTTTTGGATTCCAAACTTGATCGCTGGTTTGTTGTTATTATTGTTTGGTATTTTAGTAGCTGATTATGTAAGTTCAAAAATCGAACACGTTAAGATTAAGAATGCAGTAGGCATAGGATATATTGCAAAAGTAGTAGTATTAATCTTTGCAGCATTGCTAGCATTAGACCAGATAGGTATCCATTTAGGGCTGGCACAAAACACATTTTTGGTAATAATTGGCGGATTAATGTTAGGTGTTGGAATCGCATTAGGTCTTGGTTATGGCTTAGCTTTGAAAGATACTGCCAAAGAAGGAATCAATAAATGGAAAAAGATGTTTTAATCTTTTTCTTTTTTAATTTTTTTATATTTATAATTGTTTCATAATTATCTTATTATAACCACCAATTATTATTCCTAATTCATTAATTATCACATTTATTTGTCAAATCACTTCAAATTATTAAATCATCAAAACAATCAGAGAAGAATAAAATGCCAGCTCCAAAATTACCTAAACCACCTGTAACAGTTGCTCCATCTTCTAAATCATCTAAATCTTCTAATGTCTTAACATTATCTAAGACTAATCTATTAACCTCTAATTTATTGAAATATTGGTCTCAGTTCAGACTATTGTTCACTAATCCTTCTCAATTTTACAATTCAGTTAAATCAGAAACAGATGTTTTTCCAATTATTCTCAAGTATGTTGTTTTCATGGCAGTTTTACAGGTGATCATGTTCCTTGTAGGCATTTATGGTGATTTAAGAGAAGGGCCATATATGATATTATTCTCTTTTATTATTATGATTTTGAGTATTACTTTTAGTTTTATAATGCCGTTTATCATGTCTGGAATTACACATCTTGGTGTTTTAATATTTGGGGGCAAACAGCTATTCTTTAACACATTTAAGACAATAACTTATTCTATGTTTTTAGCAGCTGCTTATAATTTTGTGTCATTGATTATGATAGAGATTCTTAACATTATATTAAATCCCACATTTGAGACAATAACAGAGATAATGCCTCAACTAATTGTGGCTGGCATAATTGGTTTGATTGGTTTGGTTCATGTAATATATACACAAATGGTTGGATTAGGAATTTATCAGCAGCTCACTAAACTAAAAGCATTATTTGCAATAATTATAATTCCTTTAGCAATATTATTATTTATAATTCTTGTTGGAATTTTATTTGCTTTGATGCTTGTTTGATTTGTGATTAATAAGAAACAGTTTAGTTAGATTTTTAGACTTTTTACTTACTTATTCACAATAGTTTACCGCCCATAACACGTTTGTGGGCGCAGCCACACGTATAGACACGGACATTAATACTTGAATTTAAAACTCCGTGTCTATATTCGTGGACTTTGACTAAATGAATACAACTATCAAAGTCCACCGCTATCTCATGAAGATGTTTTAAGTTTTTAAAAATAAACTAAAAAACATCAATAATAAGACATTCTTCTATAAGTTGCTATCTCTTATTTAACCATGTTCAGCTTAACAAGTTATATATATCTAATTTACTTTCTTAGAGTTATGGACACAAAGAATCAGAAAAAAAAGGTTATGGTTGTTGATGATGAATATGCAATCCGAGAATTAATAGCTTTAACACTTGAGCCAGAGTATGATGTAATTAAAGCAGAATCTGGACAAGATGCTTTAAATAAAATACAGAATGCTTTTAATAAGATAAACTTAGTTCCTGACTTAATCATACTTGATATTATGATGCCGCAGATGGATGGCTATCAAGTTTGCAGGCTGTTAAAAACGAACAAGGAAACAAAATTAATCCCAATCATCATGCTTACTGCAAAACATCAGAACGAAGATGTAAGAAAAGCAGTTGAGGTAGAAGCAGACGAATATATCACTAAACCATTTGAGCCTGAAATGTTAAGAAAAAGAGTTGGGGCTTATTTTCAATTAAACACAAAGATTGACAGAAAACTGTTAAAGTACAGCAAAAGTATACATTACATCAAAGGAAGGAACGAAAATCTGTTGAATTATAATAATTGACATCTTCTTAATATATAGTTTCTTTCTATCTTTTTTCTGCTCACAACTTTGTTTTCCGCTCACAATCCGCATGTGGGACGCAGTCCACCGTCACATGAAACTGTTTGACAGCTTGAAAGTCTGAAAGCTCGAATCTACGCTATATCGGCGGCACTTTCAAGCTTTCTAACTTTCAAACATTTTTCGTAAGACGTGTGGCTGCGCCCAGGAACTAAAAAAAACAATAGTTCTAATTACACTAATTTCAATCATTAACTTTATATTCTATTCTTTTTTACTTTGTAGTATGGTCGAACTAATGAGCCCTTGCGGAAGCTTTGAAACATTAAATGCTGCGATAAAAGCAGGATGTGACAGTATATATTTCGGCATTAAACAGTTTAATTTAAGGGTGGGCAGGGCAAAGAATTTTGAGCTTTCTGATTTACCAAAAATTAAAGGCATCTGCACAAAAAATAAGGTTAAATGTTATATTACAATGAATTCGATAGTTTATGATAATGAGCTTGGTATGATTGACAATATTCTCGACGAGGTTAAAACTTATAAAATTGATGCAGTTATTGCAGGCGATTGGGCAGTTATCCTGAAAGCAAGAAAAAGAGGTATTTCAGTTCATGTTACAACACAGCAGAGCTGCAGCAATTTTGAAGCGCTGAAACTTTTTTCAGCCTATGCTGACAGAATTGTTCTGGCAAGAGAGCTTTCGCTTGAGCAGATAAAAAATATCAAGCAAAACATAATAAAAGAAAACTTAAAAGGCGCATCAGGCAAACTTCTTGAGATAGAAGCATTTTGCCATGGCGCAATGTGTATAAGCATTAGCGGAAGATGTTTCTTGAGCCAGTTTATCCATAACTGCAGCGCCAACAGGGGACAATGTTTGCAGACTTGCAGGCGAGAATATATTGTCAGAGATGCAGAGGAAGGCCACGAACTAAAGTTAAGTAACAGTTATATTCTAAGCCCAAAAGATTTATGCACGTTAGAAATAATTGATAAATTAATTGATGCAAAAATTGACGTCTTCAAAATAGAAGGCAGAGGAAGAAATGCTGACTATGTTTACACAGTTACTAATGCTTACAGACGTGCAATTGATGTAGTAAGTAAATTTAATAAATCTGATAAATTTAATCTAAACACTAACCAAAACAATGCCGCTAAAAACATTAAATATTACGGCGACAAGCTAAAAAAAGAATTAATTGAATCTGTAAAAAAAGTTTATAACAGAGGTTTCAGCCCAGGTTTTTACATGGGAATTCCTTTAAACGAGTGGTCAAATGCTTATGGCAGCAAAGCAACAGAACAGAAAAGGGTTCTTGGCAGGGTTACTAATTATTTTTCAAAGCAGAAGGTTGCTGAAATTTTAATAGAAGGAAAAGAAATCCTAAATAAAGGGGATGATATGGTAATTACAGGCCCAACTACAGGTTATTACAGAACTAAAGTTGACAAAATTCTCAATGCGGCTACGAATAAAGCCATTAATTCTGCACATCAAGGCGATAGAATAACCATTAAAGTAGCTGGAAAAGCAAGGAAAAATGATCAGATTTACATGATAAAACAAATAAGATAATACTTAATCTTTCAACTGAAAATAACTTTTCTTTTTCTCCTTACTTCAAAGTAAGAAACCTTTTTAAATCTCACGCTGTTAACCTGTTTTTATGGTCGATCATTATCGTAGAAAAGAACAAGAAACAGAATCAAAAGAAAGATATGAACCGCTAAGATTGTATCTTAGGGAAATTGGAACAGGCTCAATTCTTTTAACAAGAGAAGGAGAACAGGAATTAGGCCAAGCGCAGGAAAAAGCTTGGAACCAATTATACTTGTTATGTTATTTTAATCTTCATGGTTATTTTATGGACGAGCTGGTTAATTTAATGATGTCACTAACCATTCCTAGTTTTAAGCATAATGAGGTTATCTCAACACCTAGTTATAACGAAGAGCCTGCTTTTTTAGAGTATATTGTGCAAAGAAACGGAAGAAATGGCCAACTGCCAAGAAAAAAAACAAAAAGACAACCGAAACGATTAGAACAATTTAAATCATCACAAGACGATAATAAAACAGAAAGTGATCAATCAGATGATAATAGTTATACATTACAGAAAGAAGATTATGTCTCATTTTTTTATAAAACAGTTATGGATTTATTTGAATTTGAAGAAGAGTTGAAAGAGAAGTTAAAAGGGCAATCTAATATTAAATGGGATAATAAAGCTAAATTGAAATATCAGGACAGGATTTTATCTTATTTAACAAGCATACACCTTACACCTGCTTATTTTGATAATGTAATCGGAAGAGTTAGTAAAGACATTCTAACTCTGGAAATTAGTGATAATGGTTCAAAACCTAAATTTCCTGTTCTTCTTAGAAAAACAATATCACCTCAAGCATTAAAAACTGAAAAAGGAAAAACTTATTTGGCAAATGTAATATCTGGGATAAGATATTATAGTAACCAATTGATATATTTAAAACACACATTTGTTGAAGCAAATTTAAAATTAGTAATATCAATTGCAAAAAAATATAGAAACAGAGGTTTAGAATTATCTGATCTTATTGGTTTTGGTAATGAAGGATTAATTAAATCTACTGAGCATTTTGATTACAGAACAGGCAATAAATTCAGCACATATGCAACATGGTGGATCAGACAAGCGATTATAAGGGGCATTGCCGATGAGGGCAAGACTATCAGAATTCCTGTCCACATGTCTGAGCAAGTTAATAAAATTCGCCGTATAAAACAGTTTTTAATGGAACAGGGAACTTCGAAGCCAACACCAGAAGATATTGCTGAAGCATCTGAACTTTCATTAGAACGAGTAATTAAAATACTACAAATAGAGAGATTAAATCCAATCAGCTTAAGCACAATTATTGGTGAAAATGAAGATGGGCATTCAACATTAGGAGATTTTATACCTGATAACTCAACACCAAACCCATTAGCAAGGGCAGAAACAGCTGATCAAAACATGGCAGTGAGAAAAGGTTTGTCAACATTGAAAGCTAGAGAGGAAGAAATCTTAAAAAAAAGGTTTGGCATAGATGAACAAAGAAATTTTACATTAGAAGAGGTAGGAAATAATTTTAATCTAACAAGAGAAAGAATAAGGCAATTGGAAGCAAAAGCATTAGCAAAATTAAGACAACCTTCGCGCGCAGAAGAGTTAATAATTCATTATGAACCAGAGGTATAGTAAACTGAAGTAGATTTTTTACATACAATAAATCAATTAATCAAAATAGTGTATTTGTTTAGTTGATGTCCTTTTTCTTAATAGTCTTAACTTCTTTTT
>JACQSP010000135.1 GCA_016205905.1 Candidatus Woesearchaeota archaeon | reverse complement strand
ATTCAAACATATATCATTCAAACAGTTATCATTCAAGTATCATCTTCTCATCACTTTTTAAACAGGATATAAACATTATCAAAATTGTAAAACTTAAATAAAAAATTGAAAAATAAACCCTGTTATTATAAGCAAAACAAAAGTCAAAACAATCCCTTGATAAGGCAGATGCCTGCCTAAGCGCAAAGCACTTATTTTTGCGCTGATCCATGGCGCAGATAAAACAATAATCGCACCAATGATACTTGTGATTAAATAATAGTCTACCATATAAGTTCTATTGAGTAATGAGCCATAACCGCCCATAACTGAAACCATTAAAGGCTTTACGTCTTTTAGCAAAGGAATAAGCGGCAATATTGTTGATAAATATGAGCCGAGCACTAAAACAACTGTAAGTGTTGCACTAACATACATGGGTTTTTGTTCTAGGTACTTCTTTTTAATTATCCTTGCAAACCACAATCCTGTTGAAACTGCAAATGCGCCGATAAAAACACCTATAACCGCCCTGCTAACACCTAAATAAGCTGCCCCACCTGCTGCAAAGGCTGCTCCTACTGTGCATAAAGGACAATGTGCCGAAACAGTCTTAATACCCAAAACTAATGAAAAGAAAAAACTTAAAAAAAATATTTTAAAGCGTTTCATATTAATTCCTCCTTATTTATTTTTCAAATCTATTTATATTTTCATAAATTCTTCTATACTTCCATCGTTGTTCACTTTGTAAACTACAAAGTCCCCATTTTTACCACCTGGCATTCCAGGAGATGCAGATGGCATTCCTGGCAAAGCAATACCCTTTATTTGTGGTTTTTCAGTAAGCAGTTTATTGATTGCTTCAATAGGGACATGCCCTTCAACAAAGTAGCCATCTATAATAGATGTATGACAACTTTGAAGTGTCTCTGGAATATTATACTTTTCTTTTATTGTTGAAATATCGTCTACTTCTTTTAAATCTAAATCAAAACCATTATCAACTATATATTCACTATATAATACACAACAGCCACAAGACTCAGATCTGTAAAGCTCGACAGTTATTTTACTGCCATCACTATTTACATTTTTAACAACATTTTCATTGTTAGTATTGCCTGAATCCTGTTTTGATGAACAACCTGCAACAATAAGTATCACAGCAGCTAACAATACAATCACAAAATATTTTAGTTTACTTTTCATTTTTTATCACCCAAATGTATATATATATCAATTTAACCATACATCTAACGCAACTACTAAGCCTGCCTTAAATTTGTCAGCTTTGCTATAGTATCTCGATAGACTATAGTGGAAGCGAAAACACTTGAATAAGTCATCTGTTCTCTATAACCTGCTTGTTCTGTGGGTTTTCGCCAAAGCTGACTGGCAGGCTTAGTAGTTGCCATCTAACAGCAGCCACAATGTCCTTTATGTTCTTTGTTAGAATGTTGATGCTCATTTTCCTGTTTTTCATATTCTTTCACACAATTTTCACTGCAAAACCATTTACCATGTTTATTAAAGCCTTTTCCTGTTTCTTCTTTCATTCCGCATATCGGATCTTTTTTTTTAAATAATCCAAATACCATTTTTTCACCCACTATCAATTTTTATCTCACGTTAAATATCTTAGCTAAATATCTTAGCTAAATATTAATATTATCGCACATTGTTGTAACAAAAACAATTAACCTATATGTATCCAAATATAAATACTAGAACAAAAATTAGTGAAAAAATAGTGAAAATGAGCCATATGAAAAAGAAAAACTTAGGAAACGTATGTGTTGTTCTTTACAAATATAGCCTATTGATAAGAAATAGGCAACAATTACAATACTAAAAAACATATCAAAACATTATCTTATGATCTTTCTTCCTGTAGAAGTTATTTTTAATGATTTAAACCTTCCTTTTTGATCTATCTGAAGTAAGCCCATGTTTTGCAGTTTGGCTATTTTTACCCTTGTGGTTGGCTTTGTTATGTTAAACTTTTCAGTTATGTCCTTGTAAGAAACAAGCCTATTATAAATATTATTCTCATTAATAAATCTTAGTGCGCTTAATTCAATCTCAGTTAATTCAGCACCCTGAGCCAAATGCTTGCCGTATAAGTCTATTGCTTCTGATTGGATTGCCTTAAGCTTTTGCTCATCAACAATATCAGGGTTGAGTGATAGAATTATTATGGATTCATGTGTGAATACAAGATCCTTCAATGCATGAATCTTTTTTAGCACAATATCAAAATTATTTTCTGTTAGGATATAATCAAGCCTGTCTATAAGAACAACACTCTTTTTGCTTTTTTCAATGAACTCATAAATTAGCTTAAACAAAGAGTCAATATTTGTTTCACAAGGAATGCCTTGAACTTTTATGTTTGTAAGCCAAATAAATGATGTTCTCTGCAGATTGTATTTTAGTTTAATCTTTCGCGGATCATCTCTAACAATTCCTAGTCCTGCAAAACCCCTATTTAACGTGCTTATAAATAATTCATGCGCTGTGTTTTCTTCATCTTCCTTAATCAAATAAAGGGTTCTTGGATTTAATATAATATCTGCCTGGCTAAAGACCCCTTTTTCAGCTGATTTCTCTGAATCCTTTTCTATTTCTATCTTTATTCCGAGCTTTTCAAGAGTAACCAGCGTATAATCAAGCTTCTCTTTTGTTTCCTGCTGTGATTTATATAAGGAAATCAGGAATAGAAGTATAACAATAACTATAATTATAACAAAACCCAGAGTAAATAAAAGGCTGTTTTGTACTGTAGTTATTTCTTTGCCTATATTTTTAAGTGGTGTAAATATAATAAGCCTCCACGTGTCGCTGCCAACAATCATCTCTGATGAAGTGATAATAGTTTTGCCATTATCATTAAACTCAATAATCGTATTAAACCCAATGGTCTTTTCAGGAATATATTTTTTAATCTCCGAATAATTCCCTATAGCCGGGCTTTTAAGGATTGTTTCATCAGTGCTTAAACTCACAAGCAAAAAGAAATTGTTGCTTGGATTAATAACTGAATTAATGTATAAATTATATAACATATTCACGTCGATAATGCTCAATAAGACTCCCTGAAATTCACCAGCAAAATTAGGATACGGAGTGTATTCAGTTGTTTCAAATAATGGTGCAGAAACAATAATTTGTTTGCTTGAACCCTGTCGCACAATTCCTGATACAAATGGCTCGTTTGTTTCTTTTGGTATTTTAAAATAGTCTTTGTTTTTTATATTTATACCAATATAATTCGAAAAATCTTGAGATGAGCATTCCACAACAAATCCTTCTTTGTCAACTCTGAGCAGCGAATTAATTTTTCCCACTATTCCTTCATGCAATAGGGTTATATCTTCGGAACATTTATTGATGTTAGATTTATTAATGTATGAATTGTCCATTGTTGGAAATTTGCTAAGTGTAACAAGCTCATTTTTTACCTGAAGTATGTGTGTTTCCATCTGATTGGCAACATATTCTGTTTCAATCATCTGCTTTCCCCTTATTTGGTTGATAATCAGATTGCCTATGTTTGAAAATGAAAGAAAATTAACTGAAATAACTATAGCCAAAATTATCAAAGAGACTAAGATTACTATTAATAACTTTCCAGTTTTCCCTAATTTTACATTCATAAGTATCACTAACAAGTGCAAATTTATAAATTTTCCCTATTTTTTCCCTATTATTTCTACTAATTTATATACCTGCATAAGTTATGTATCTGCATAAGATATATACCTGCATAAGATACTTGTGTAAGATACCCACATAAGTAGAGTAGGTTATTAATTATTTAATTTTGTTAAGTATTTAATTAATTGCTGTTAAAATGAAAATTATGGAAATCAAAGTCATGTTGATCAAAATTATATTGGAGTCATGTTGAAAATGCGTTATATACTAAAATTCCTTTATTTGTTGTAAATACCCACCGCTTGCGGTGATTGGGTTGAACAAATGTTTAGGGGTATTTACAACACTGAAAATCCCAACTATAGCAAAGGCACTAAATTTTCGTAATTAATGATGCCTTTGCTATATACGTGGACTTTAACAAAAAAGATACGAATATTAAAGTCCACCACTATAAATGATACCCCGCCCCTTCGGGCGATTGGGATTTTCATTTTCGAACAAAAATCAAGGAATTTTGTATATAGTTAAGTATACATGAGTGTATATATACTAAAAGTGATAAATTTTCGTACAAATTAATCACTTTTGTAGGGAGGTATTCAGGATGATAGCAAATGAAAAAAATGTTGAAAAAAAAATAAAACACAAGGAAGAAGATTATAACAATAATTATGAGGAAGCAGATTATAAAAGGAAATCAGCAACCAAAGATAGTATGAATTTTGCTGATGATAAAAATAGCCATCCTCATTTCAAAACAGAAGATGATGCTGAAAACGAGAGAAATAAATTTATCACAGCACCAATAGTTATTTTATTAATTATTGTTGCGTTGTTAACTATATATAATCAATATCAGATTGGTGCTATTTCAGATATGGCAAGTTCTGGATTTAAGTCAAAAAGCTCAAGCTTTTTTAGCGGTGGAGACAAAGACCTTTCAAAAATAAAATTTAATGAAATATCATCTACAGGCCAAAGTGTAGCCGCAGTGTTTGCACTAGAAGATGCAAAAACAACAGATGATGTTATGGCAATAATGCTTCCAACCGGAACACCAGACTATGGAACAGATTTAGGTGTAAGTTTTGACGATCCTGTTGGTTCACTAAGTAAACTTTCCAAGATGTATAAAGGATTAAAAGCAGAGGTTGAGAAAAATAATCCCGAAGGATGGAAAAGATTTATGGGCATTGCCTCAATGCCTTTAGGAATATCATGTGAATATTGTTGTGGCTTGAAAACAGTTGGCGTTGACAAAAATGGTAACTCTATGTGCGGATGCCAGCATAATCCTGCGATACTTGCAGTAACCTTGTATCTTTCAGCTTACACTGATTATAATGATGGAGAGATATTAAGAGAAGCAATGAAATGGAAAACATTGTTCTTTCCAAAGGATATGATTGAGTTGGGAATGAAGGTGGCCGGTGGCGATGCTTCATCATTAAAAGACCTACCTGGAATGGTTGGTGGATGTTAATAAAAATAATATTATTTGGAAAAACGAATGACATCACCTTCAGGTTGAAGATTGTCGGCAGGTTTTTT
>JACQSP010000134.1 GCA_016205905.1 Candidatus Woesearchaeota archaeon | reverse complement strand
TTAGTCGTGAGGCACAATAGACTACAAAAACAAACAAATTAGATAAATTATTTGTTTTTGAAGTATAGTAAACGCAACTACTGATTACGAAAATTTAGTGCGTTTACTATACATCCTTTTTAAGAAATGAAACAGTAAATCACAAAACCTAACAAATTTCTAGTAAACTTTTTATATATCCTTAACCAAGATAATAAAATTATGACTAAAATCAACATAAACCGACAAATCTGGAACTTGATCTCACAAGACATTGCTATACAAAAATGCATGAATAATGGTGTCATCAACAACCGTGCCTTGGCAAAATATCTTATAAAAAAATACAATCTGTCTTTTTCTTTGGATGCTGTGTTATCTGCTGTGAGAAGGCATGAATTGATTGAAGAGAAAAAGGAGAGCAGCAATGAAATAGAAAAAGCAATTGACTCCATGATTATTATGACAAGAAGCAACATGGCCTCTGTAAAATTAAGGGCTGATGCATTTGTTAACATTGCAAATGATTATTTGACTAAACAGGCATTAAAGGAAAATTTTAGAATGGTGAAGACAAAGGAAATTATCAAAGTTATACTCAACCAAAAAGACCTTGAGAAAAAGAAAGAAGTATTTGCACCAGAGTATATTCTTGAAATTTCGCCAAATTTATGCGAGATAAGAATAACACTGATACAAGACATGACTTATGTCAGAGGATTTTTGTCGAGAATAACGAGTGAATTAGCTCTTTACAGTGTAAATGTTCACGATATAATTGTTGGTGTTCCTGAAATATTAATCTACGTCGAGGAAAAGGATATGATTCAAGCGCAGAAGTGCCTGATGGATTTGAGGAAGGAATAGTAAAAATGCATTTTTAGCTGAAGTTTTGTTTCTTAACCTATTTTTATTTTGTTTCCCGCTCTCAACCAGTTTGTGGGACGCAGTCCATGGTCTCATGAAAAATAAAAATAGGTGCTGGGTGCTAGTGGCTAGGTGCTAGTTACAAATAATTATCGACACCAGCACCTAGTTTTCATAGTGAACGTGGCTTCGCCCAGGAACTGAATAAAAATAAAAAATTAAATATAGCAATTACAATAATTATACCCTAAAAAAAAGGCAAGATTAAAATAATTCGGCGTGAGATTTAGAAATAACTTCATTTGATCTAGGAGCAGCTTCTAATGCAGTTCCTAACCCCAATTTCTCGTTTAACACTTTTCTGTAAGTCTCGTCAGGGATATGCATTCTTCTTCTCAATTCTTCGCCAACTCTTAAATCATAAGCATGATGCCTTGGCAAAGATGCCCTGCCCCATTCTGCTGCCATAAATGCATCTAAACTTTGCAAATGAACATCTATTGGTATCATGCAATCAACACTTGTTCTTCCGTCTGTCGGATAAAATAAAAGCAAATGCTCTGACTCATAACCATTTGGCCTTGCGCTGAGTAATTTAGATGAGCTGTATCCATCCAATCTGCCAGAACCACTCATCATGGTTTCATCTCTGTAAAATTTTGCCATTTCAGGAACAACTAAAAAATTGTCCTCAAAGAAAGGCCTGACTTTTTTGTCAACAACATCCCAGTTTCTGGCGACGATTGTTGCGCCGTAAAAATCCTGTAAAGTTCTTCCTTCTCTTGCTTTTCTAAGCAGGCCATTCGCAGATTTCACTCTTGTTTTTACAAGTAAAACATCATTAGCTCTGTCCATTGGTGTTACATAACTTATATTAGCATTCTGCATTACTTTGTAAAAATCACCAATAAATCTTGCAACAGCGATATCTCTAACTTCGTCTAAAAGCGGCGCACCGCGTCCAAGGGTTTCTTGAATTCTATGAATATAATCTGCATATTCTGCTCTTTCACATCCTGCTCTTTTAGATTCTGCTCTTTCAGAACCAGGATAATTACTTCCAGAACAAGAATAATTAGGCAATGCATTAAACAGTGTGCCATCTGCTAAAATCTGCCCTGCGATTAAACCATCAAGAGCTCCATATTGGCCTCGAAGAATTCTTGGTTTAACTTCTCTTCCTAAATGCAAAGAAAGATTATGGGTTGTTTCAAATCTTCTTGTTTCATCTGATGATACATTGTCCATAGTACATACCTTGATTGTTTTATTATTTGGCTTATTGTGTTTAAATCCATTGTTTGTACCCATTATACTTGTTTTTATACCTGTTAATTAATAACAATAATTAACACCTAAAACACAGTATACAATTATCCTCCAAAGGTATATAAATATGTTGACCAAAAATGCTATTTTTGGGTATTTTTGACTAAATACTAATTATTTTGACTAAATAATTGATAACTACACAAGCTGTTAACAATAATTATAAATTATCTACTTAATGGTAGTCAAAAAACAAAAGATTTATTAATAAGTTCTGCTTATCATATTACATATAAATAACATATCTGAAAACCAAGATATTTTAGTTGACAAAATGACAAAATGACTTACTTAACCAAATTAAAGTATAGTTTAGCTGGCTTTTTGACTGCTGCTGCTCTATCCTGCTCTGCCCCTATGCAAACTACTGCTATACAAAATATTACTATGCAAAATGCTGCTCACCCTGATGCTCAGCCGCAACCTCCAAGAGGACAAGTGCATGAAACACATCAACCTCCACGACAGCCAGAACACATTGATGGAGAACAAAGGCCTTGGTATGAAGTGGGATTCATTCCGACCTTTGAAAGTTTGGTTGAAAAAGAATTCAGAAAACATGGGCCATGGGTTACAGAATTTATACAGGGAGATTATTCTAAACCCAATTCTAAAGAAACCACCGCAGCAGATAGTTCATCAGAGAAAAGAGATGATTCAGATAAAGACAAAAAAGTAACTTTAGAAATGATGCCAAGCATGCAGGAATTATCAGCAGGAATAACAAAGATTAATGAAACAAATGCAGGAATGATTGCATCTTTTGATCCTGAAAGAATGGTTTTTTCTTTTACAAAAGGAATAGACAGAAAATTATTGCTCGGTACTACTGACCACGAATTATGGCATATTGTTTATGATTTTAGAAATAAAGGAATATTTGGCGGTCCAACATTAGAAGAAATAGCTAAATATGCAGAATCAAGAAAAAACAGAGATGACATGAAATTATTACGAGATCAAACAGATTTTATTTTCAATTATGAAAACGCCTTTGGTGAATATGGACAAATTTTAGCTTATTTTGACCTTACCCAAAAAATTTATGATGATCTAACAAAAATATTAGGCACAGATCTTTCCAAAACCAAGATAGATAAGAAAATGTTAAAAGATTTTGAAAAAAGAAAGCGGGATATCCGAACAAAATGGAAAGAATATGCAAATAAAGCCATACCGCTTAAGAAAAGTAATGATGATATTTGGAGTGAACCAGACCTTGAGAAAAAAAAGAAATTATTTGCGAAATTCAAGAAGAGATTAGATAGAGACGGAAAACGAGTAATAGAATATGCTATTGAAATAAATGATATGTACATGATGTTAGACCGAAAATATACTATTTTAGGCTGTATCGGTGCAACACAAAGATTGGCAAATTTAGACCAACAAGAAAAAGAAGAAGAAGAAAGAAAACGAGATCAAAGCGAAAAACAGAGCGAAAAACAAAGCGGGCAGAATGCAGAACAAAGAGAACAAGATGCAGGACAGAAAGGACAAAATGTAATCCAAGGAGAACAATCTGAAGAACAAAGAAAACAAGATGATAATCAAAGAAAACAAGACGCGGAAAAAAGAAAGGAAGATAATATCAAAAAAAGAAAATTATTTGAAGGAAAAATAAGATTATGTTCTGTTCTTTACCCAGATATAACTGCCGCTTATTTTGACAAAACACAGCCAAAACAAGATGCTTTAACTGAATCAGAGTTTGAATCAAGTTTAAACCTAAGTTCAATAACCTCTACTATGAAATCGCAGAGAATATATGAAAGTTTTAACAAACCAGATGAGATTATGGCAAGAATTGTTTACGCAACATGCAGTTTGCATTATGATTCTGTAACAAATCTAGCATATACACCAACTGAAGAAGATCTTGCATTTTTGGAAAGATTTACTTATGAAGGCACACCAATATTTGGCAAGTGCATTGATAAATACATATTAGGCAGGCAAATGATTAGCGACGGAACACCGCAGGAAGAAGTTACAAATAATTTAAGATACGCAACTGAATTTACTTACAAAGGCGTAAAACATTCATGGCCGAATAATGGATTTAAGCTTGTTGGAAAAATACCCGACGTAGATTTGGAAAAGGCATTTAAATTTAGACAGGAACAAATGAGACGAAGGCAAAAAAAATAAAATTCTTAAACATGAAAAAGGCATTTGTTCATTTTCTGGCATGTCCAACAAAGTTCACGAATAAAAGTAAAAGGTAAGAAGTATATGCACGGACATTAATAATTGAACCTAAAATTCCGTGCATATATACGTGGACTTTAACTAAAAGGATTCAACTATTAAAGTCCACCACTATATAAGGTAAGAGGTACGATGATAACATCGTAGTCATT
>JACQSP010000133.1 GCA_016205905.1 Candidatus Woesearchaeota archaeon | reverse complement strand
CATTTGACGAGATTGCTAAGCCACTACAACAAGCTGTAAAGCAAGTTGGATTAACAAGAGCAGAAGTAAGGAAAGCCATAAAGGATGTAAGAAATGCTGCTTAAATTAGTTCTTGACACCAATACAATTGTTTCAGCTTTCTTTTGGGAGGGGAATGAAGCTGAGCTATTTAGGAAAATTGAACAAGGTAAAGCTAATTTATATATTACGAGCGAAATTCTTAGAGAGGTTGAGGAAGTAATAAAAAGACCAAAATTCAATGAAGTTATGACAAAGGCTAACTTAACACCATATCAGATTATGCAAAAGATTGTTTCGCTTTCTCATTTGGTTATTGCTCAAAAATTGAATATAAACATTTGCAGAGATGAAAGAGATAATAAATTTCTTGAATGTGTGGAAAGTGCAAAAGCTGACTATCTTATTAGTGGCGACGAGGATGTGCTCTCTTTGAAAGAATATAAAGGAATTCCTATTATCAGAACTGTGGAGATATTGCAGTTACTGGAATAAAAAGAAAGGAGAGACAAAAATAGAGAAATGACAATTATTTTGCTTTAACATATCTAAATTCAAAACAAATGCTCCTCGCTTAACTCAACGCCTTTTCCAGCTGAACATATGATAAAATCATGGATAAAAGGCACTTGCTCCAGAATATTTAAAATCTTGTCAACATCTTTGTCTAAACAAAGAACCATTACATTTGCGCCTGCATCAATTGTGAAATAACATTCTGTGCCTGTTTCTCTTAATGACTTTATGTTTTCCATTAAAGTAAGTGTTTCTGGGCGCCAGTATATCAAAGAGGGATTGGAACTGATCATAACAGAATGCATCTTTAAACAATTTCTTTCCATTATATTTCCTATTTTAGTAAAATCTTTTTGATTTAAGGCAGCTTTCACATCTTGAAGGTCTATAATGCTTGTTTTTGCCCAATCATTATAGAAAGGCGATGTTTCAACACTTATTCTCATTCCCTGTGTTGATTTAATTTTCTTTTCCTTTTGATCCAAGATTAAAACAATCATCTTCAGCTCAGGCCAATATTTTTCATCAAACAGCTGCTCAGCATAACTGTCTTTGCCGTCGTCTGCTTCGCCCTTTTTCCATTCAACAAACCCACCATAAGTGCTTCTGCATGCTGAACCGCTTCCTTGTCTCGCAACAATAGATATATGTTTTAAATTTAAATCGTGTTTTAAATTTGAATCGGGTTTTGGGTTTAAATCAGGTTTCAAATTTGAATCAGATTTTAAGTTTAAATCAGTCTCATCTAAACCTATGGATTTACAGGCTGCTAAAGTCAAAGCTGTAAACCCAGAGCTGCTACTTGCAATGCCGCTTGCAGTTGGAAAATTATTCTCGCTTGCAACCTTGGCAAAGAGTTTTTTATCTGTTTTTGTTTTTATATTTTTGTCAGCTCTTGTTCTAATGAGGTCAAGGTGTTTTGTAACGCGCAAAAGCTCAATGCCGCCAGTTATTGGCTTGCCATTAAGAACAAAACTATCCTCTGTAAAGGAATCATTAAATTCTACAGTTGTTTTTGTATAGAAATTATCAAGGGTCATAGACAAACTTGAAACAGTAGGGAGCTTAAGCTCTTCATTCCTCTTCCCCCAATATTTAATAAATGCAATGTTTGGATGTGCTATTGCAGTTGCTTTGATGTGTCTCACCTTTTTGAAATTTTCTAAATAATAATAAGCAATTATAGTTTTAGGACAATTGGTATAAAGCTTGTAAGGTTGTAAAAGGAGTAAATGGTTAAAAGTAAGAGGTATGAGGTAAAAGGGAACAACTACGATGTTATCATCGTACCTCTTACCTCATACCTTTTACCTCTTACAATTAAACTCCTCTTACCATAATCTTGTCCAATTATTTGTGTCTTTTATTATAGTTATATAAATGCTTTAAACTCATTAACAAATCCTCGTTGTAAAACAGCTATAACCTGCTTTTTCTAAGGAGAGGATTATATTATCTTTAGGTGTGTCTTTGTCATATAATAATATAACGCTTCCACCGCCTCCTCCTCCAGTTAACTTGCCGCCTAAAGCGCCATTATTAATCGCTATGTTTAATATACCTTTGATTTCAGGAGTTGAGACGCCAATCTCCTCAAGCAATTTTTGATTTTGAAACATTAATCTGCCTAATTCAAAAACAGCGCCAGTCTGCATTGCATATTTTGCGTCATCAATAATAGTATTAAGTTCTTTTATCATCTGCGCAAATCTTTCTTCATGATTGTTTCTGAAAAAATTAACCTTTTCAACCATCTCTTTTGTGCTTGAGCTTTTATCAGTATAAACCACAATTAGATTTATCTTTTCTTTGAGCTGTATTTTCTGAAAATTAGCTTCATAAATGCCTGCCTGTTTGTGTTTTTTGAATTGAATTATGCCTCCAAAACAACAGGCAGTATTATCTAAGCCGCTTGGTGTTCCGTGAAAGGCTGTTTCGCCGGTATAAGCAAGTTCATTTATCTTGAGATCATTTAATCCTAAATTGAATTTTTTGTTCATCTCGCGGGCAAAAGCAACGCAGAAAGCAGCGCTTGAGCCAAGGCCGCTTCCCTTTATGTTTGAGGTTACAACAATTTTCATATTCTTTTTTATGCTGAATTCATTGAGCATGATTAAAACTGCATTATGCAATGTACTGCTTTCTTTAACCTTCTCTTTGTTATAGAAAATACTTACCTTAGAATAATCTGAAGTTGCGCCCCAATCATCTTTATCTATAATCTCAACTGTAGCAAAACATTCATTTACGCTTGAAGCAATTGCATAACTGCCATGAACAACAAAGTGTTCCCCAAATAAGATGACTTTTGCTGGTGATTTGGCCATAACTCAATAGATATATAATAT
>JACQSP010000129.1 GCA_016205905.1 Candidatus Woesearchaeota archaeon | reverse complement strand
TCTACAACATGCTTATTCTGCGGGTTTTCGCCAAAGCTGACTGGCAGGCTTAGTAGTTGCATCTTCAAGTTTTTTATTGTATAATGTTACTATTGTAACATAATAACTCACATAATATTTATAAATCACTTTGTGTTATCTGTTCTAAATATCAAGTCTAAGCCCAAGTAAAATGACATTCGCATTATTTGAAATAACACAAGGTAAACAAAATGGTACATAACATAAAAGATGGTTCACAATGCATGACAGATAAACCACTCCTTCTGGCAGACGGGCAACACTGCATGGCAGACGGATTGTTTGGTGATTTAGACGGAATTGATGAAGCGAGAGATGTTCGAGGTAGAGAAAAGACTACGCTTGAAAAACTTCTAGAACTAGCATCTCAAACAGTAAGCTTTTTTTCCAGTAACTTTTCTAATAAATTTAAAAGGACTGGTGACCCACCTATTCGTCGTGACTTCATGTTAATCTATTCTTACACCCATTCTTTGTTGGATAGCTGCTGGTTTGATGAAACGGATATTTCTTCTTTTGTTAAATGTTTTGATGATATTGATTACAACAAACTTGAATCAAAAATTCTAGGCATATTTACTAGTTGTTTAGCCTATGCTTTGACAGAGAGAAATCGAGAAAAAGGAAAAAGAACAAAAATTTATCTAAATGGAAATGGCGCTAAATTTGATTATCTATTTTGTTGCCTTCCAGACTTTGATGAATTAGTAATTGAAAATTTCAATGGAGATTATATAGGTGCTTCAAATGGCATTGGTAGTCTTTATCTCTCACTAGATATACCTTTAGAAAAGGATATCACTGAAGTTTGTGGTGATTCTGAGCAATATTTTAAAATCTTATCTACATTAAGGAAAGAAAAAAAAACTGAAAAGCGTATTGTTGGCATAAATCTCAAGGGGATAGGTATTTTTGAGTACCCCTCCTGTATTGACCAGATTGTGTTAATAAATGTTGAAGGAGAAAATACATGCGCCAGTTGCAGTGTCGGGATGAACGATGCATTTGTTAATCAACTTATAGCTGTGAATATAAACGGGCATTATGTTTTATCTGCGTTGTGTAGTACAGGATTAGTTAATCATGTTGTTGCGGTTAATATTGAAGGATTTGAAGCTTTTAGTAGGATTTGCTCTGATTATATAATTAATAAAATAGTTGCAGATAATATAAGAGGTGAAAACGCATTTAGCCGTTATGGTTTAAAGACACCAGTATCAATCAATCAGATGATATTCAATAATTCAATGGGTTTAGCTTCAGAGCTTAAACATCAGTATAATGAGAATGGTTTAACAACTGAGCGACTTCAATCTGACAACTATTTTCAAGGTGGCTGCAAGGAGTTAATATGTATTGAAGAGGCAACATCAGAACAACTTAAAGTAATTAAAAGAGAACGAATAGAAGATATCCTTAGGCTGGCGCATAGTTTGCCAGGCAAGCCTTATCAGGAAGTATTGGAGATTGCTGACGAGCTTTATGCGCTAAGGCCGAGAGTTCCAGAAGGATTCTTCGGAGAGAAAATAAAAAGGTATAAGAAGAGATAAAATAAATAAATCATAAAAGTGATAATAAAATGACAACCAACCCAACCCAACCACCAGCAGCATCACAATCACCTGCAACATCACAACCACCTGCAACATTATTAGGAAATTTATCGTCAGGATTTGACGCATTAGCAGGAATTGAAGAAGCAAGAGATGTTCGAGGTAGGCCACAAACCACATTAGACAGATTATTAGAAGTTGGAGAATATTTTATTAAAGAATATAGTGGAAGAGGGGATATTTATTTTTCTAATGTTAACGCAATGAATAAAGATAAAGCATATGTTCAACTATACCAAGAATTAGAAGGGCAAAAACTTAAAGGAGTTGACTTCACTGAAGAAGACTTAAGACAGTATGTATTAGCAAAAGCAAATTCAGATTATAGCGCAGAAATCCAACAAAAAGTATTGGGAATGTATACTGGCGCGCTCCTTCAGTTATTGACAGAGAGAAATAAAGAACAGGAAAAACTGACAATATTTCAGTTTAATGGCAGAGGCAACAGGTTTGACTATTTGTTCTACTTTGCTAAATTTATTGATAATATAATTATCGAAAACTTTACAGGCAATGGTATCTGTGGTTATATTGGCAGTTACAATGGCAATGTTAATGAGATAATGTGTATAAATATTGAAGGTGAAGGTGTTTGTTCTAATGTTGGGTCTTATAATGGACATGTGAACTCTATAATTTTAATAAATGGGAAAGGGAAATTCGCTGCTAGTAATATTGGATCTAATAAAGGCCATGCTGAGCATGCGATTAGCATTAATCAAGATGGTGACTATACTTTAGCTGATGGTGGCGGACACTGGGGCAATCTTGAGCATACAATTATAATTAATAATGTAGGGAAACAACAGCCATTTAGTGTATTCAACGCTTCCAAGGGAACTGCTATAAGGATTGCAGATTGGCGAAATCATGAATCTCCTAACCCAGAATATATGCTGAGGTCTATACATTATACTCAAGATAAAATAGTCCAACTCAAACCGCTCTTTGAAAAAGTATTATGTATAACTGAGCAGATGAAAGATAAACCATTATTTATAATGTTGATGCTGTTAAATCAGGTTAATTCACTTGTACAAAGAATACCATTTGGTAAATATGACTTGGAAGATTATAGGGATTAAGACAAATAATAATTAATTTTAAAGACATAAAATATTTAGATTTAAATCCACGGCAATTTAAGCTAAAGAAAGAAGAATTGCTGAAGAGGATTTAAACAAATAACAGATGAGTGGAAGGAATAAAATGGCAAATGAAAGGAAATGTATAAACTGTGAAGTTCCAATGAAAAAGAGTTTTGTAATCTATAAAGGTGTTAAGTTAGAGACAAGACAATGCCCTATAATGTCGGACATAAATATTTATACATTTGTTATGTCCGACAAATATAGTAAGTGACACGATTTGTATAAACATTTAGGTCACTTACTATAAATGCAAGGAGAAAATATTTACAGAAGAACATGCAATGAAAGCAATATCACAACTAAAATTTAAAAGACTAGAAAAAGAGTCTTTGTTTAGCTGATTTTCTGTTTCTTAATTTATGTTCTTATTCTCAATTTTATTTACCGCTCACAACCCGTAACTAGGGACGCAGTCCACCGTCACATGAAACTGTTTGAAAGCTTGAAAGTCTGAAAGCTCGAATGT